>JBEPUG010000076.1:0-16224 GCA_041691695.1 Flavobacteriales bacterium | reverse complement strand
GACGAGATACTGTTCGCTCTTGCTCCAGAGGTCCTGCGCATCCATCGTCTCGCCGCCGCAATTACTGTGGAAGGTGGCGTGGATCAAGCGGATGTCAGCGTCCACCACCACCATATCGCGCGTTAGTGCCACAGCTTGCCGGATCGTGTCAAGCGTGTTGCGCCCCTTGAAGACCTGGCAATGCGTGAGGTCGCAGACCTCGAAGCCTTCCGATGCATGCCGTCTCGCGTTCGCAAGTGCATAGGTGCGGCAGCTAACCGCTTGCAGTTTGTAGTACTCGATGTCGTGTCCCTTCCCCGCTTCGGACTGCACCACCCCGGCCACATACTCCTCCAGCGGTACCGTGGCGATCAGCAGGAAAGCGCCCTTCGCCCTCCGCACTTCGAGTGAACCCGGATAGTCCCGCTCCGCCGTTCGCGGGTTGGTGGAGCGCACCCGGAAGCCCTTGGCCATCGCCGAACGGAAAACCACACTCTCCTTGGCCGAAATGTCCAGTTCCAGTGACTTGCCGGTAACGCCGCTTGTCGTGTAACGCAGCACCAGCCCATCATCGGCTTGCAAAGTGGCCACCTGTTTACCATCCGCCCAGATCGTCAGCGGTCCGCCATCCCCCATCACCAATACCTGCCGGGTGGTGATGTCGCGCATGATCCCAACACGCACATCGCGGTACTGCGCAAAGGATGCGGAAGTCCACAGCAGGACGATCAACAAGAGAAAGGACTTTCGCATCGCGTCGCGAAACTATCGGCGCACCTCCCGGGCATCACGACCGCTCTCGCAGACTTTTGCACACCTCGTGGGCCACACGAGCCGAAGCGCCCGGCCCGCCCAGCTTTACGCGCAGTTGACGCATGTCGTTCAACATCCGCTCGCGATACGTCTCGTCGTTCAGCAGCCGATCCAATTCCTTGCGCATAGGCTTCGGCGCCATTTCGGTCTGGATCAGTTCGCGCACCACTTCGCGGCCCATGATGAGGTTCACGAGCGAGATGAAGGGCACCTTGATGAAGCGCTTGGCGAGCCATACGTTCACCGCGCCACCGCCGTAGCACACCGCCTCGGGCGTGCCGATGAGCGCCGTCTCCAAGGTGGCAGTGCCGCTGGTGACGAGCGCTGCCTTCGCTCTTTGCAGCAGAGCGTATGTGCCATCGGGGACCAGTTCCACGGGCGCTTTACCGATGATCTCCTGGTAGAATTCCACAGGTACCGAAGGCGCAGCGGCCATGGCGAAACGATGATCGGGAAAATGCTTCACCGTGCTCAACATCACCGGAAGCATACGCGAGATCTCCTGCACGCGACTGCCCGGAAGCAGCGCCACCAAAGGTTTTTCGCCCGGCGGTGGAAGATGCTCGGTCGGATCTTCGGGGATCGCGTCGAGCAAAGGATGCCCCACGAATTCCACTTCCATGCCGTGCTCCGCATACCAGTCCTTCTCGAACGGCAGGATGACGAACATGCGTTCCACCACACGCTTGATGGTCTTCACGCGGCCCGCCTTCCACGCCCACACCTGCGGGCTGATGTAGTAGAACACAGGGATGCCGCGCTCGTGCGCGAACCCCGCGATGCGCAGGTTGAACCCGGGATAGTCGATCAGGATTATGGCGTCCGGCTTGAACGATGCGATGTCCTCCTTGCAGATCTTGATGTTCCGCAGCACCGTGCGGAGGTTGAGCAGCACCTGCGTAAAACCCATAAAGGCGAGTTCGCGATAGTGCTTCACCACATCGGCGCCTGCGGCCTGCATGCGGTCGCCACCCCAGGCGCGGATCGAAAGCGCTGGGTCCTCGCGAAGCAGCGCCTTCACGAGGTTGCCGCCGTGGAGGTCTCCGCTGGCCTCGCCCGCGATCACATAAAGTTTCTTCCCCATATCAGGAGCAGCACAACGATCACCACGCCGTAAACGAGCATCGCGCCGATGACGCCGCGCATCGCCTTCAGCATACGGCGGTGGTCGAACCAGAAGAAGAGCACCACGTCCGCGAGCAGACTCAGCGACAAGGTGGGCGCGATGTTCCCACGGATGCCGAAGATCATGTTATTCAGAAAAAAGCCCAGTTCCAGTTGCGGCCGCAGCACGGTGACCACAAAGATCGAATATCCAAGCAAGCCGATCAGTGGAATAAGGATGCCCATGATGAGGCCGAAGCGCACGTTATCCGATCGCATTGTCCCACGTATTGAAGACGCCCACCTTGTGGTGCGCGGTCATGTCGAATTGCACGGGCACGAGGCTCGCATAGCCGTGGTCGGTGGCCCATACGTCCGTATCCTCTCCCTTGTCGTCGGCTGTGAGGGTGCCCTTGAGCCAATGATATTCCCCACCTGAAGGATCGTGCCGCGTCTCGATCGCATCCTGCCAACGGCCCAAGGCCTGACGGCAAACGCGGATGCCCTTGAGCGGTCCGTTCTGCTCTTTCGGAATGTTCACGTTGAGGCAAACGCCCTTGCCCAATCCGTTCTTCAGCACATTGGCTGTCACCGAACGCACCACACTGCGCGTATGATCAAAGGAGGCCTCAATGCTATGGTCCATCAATGAGAAGCCAACGCTGGGGATCTCCTCCAACGCGCCTTCCACGGCCGCACTCATGGTGCCGCTATACAGCACGTTGATGCTGAGATTGCTGCCGTGGTTGATGCCGCTCACCAGCAAAGCAGGTCTGCCTTTGATGATGTGATAGACCGCCAGCTTCACGCAGTCCACGGGCGTTCCGGTGCAACTGTATGCGCGCACGCCGTCCATCAGTTCCACCTCGCGCAAACGCAGGAAATTGTGGATGGTGATGGCGTGGCCCATTGCGCTTTGTGGCTTGTCCGGTGCTACCACCAACACCTCACCGAAGGCGGTCATCTCCTCGGCCAAGGTCTTCAGGCCAGGAGCGAAGATGCCGTCGTCGTTGGTAACAAGGATGAGCGGGCGTTGTTTAGTGGGCATCGGCGCCAAAGCTAACCGGGGCATGACAATGGTTTTTTGACAGGAATACAGGATGACAGGAAAACAGAATTGACAGGATTAAAGGATTACAGGATTGATAGCCGCCTTGCGGCGGATCGCTTGTTCAGATATGCAGCGACGCGTGACAAGATCCTTGATCAAAGCACTCCGCAGTGAAGGAACTAAGCGCACTCCATCTTCATTTGTAATTCGATCCTGTCGATCCTGTAATGCTGTCAAGGCATCTCCGATCCCCCCTCCGCCACAGGCGGAGTGATCATCGATCCTGTTCCCGACCTTCACCCCATGAAAAAGCCCCTCTTCCCCGCCGGTGCCGCTAAGCCATTGGCACCCTACTCCCCCGCCATCGAAGCGAATGGCATGGTGTTCCTCAGCGGCCAGATCGCCTTGGTCGGTGACAGCGGCGAACTGCGCATGGGCAGCATCGCCGAAGAGACGAAGCAGGTAATGGAGAACATCGGACTGCTGCTGCGGGCCGCCGGGTTGGACTTCGGCCATTTGGTGAAATGCACGATCTTCCTTAGCAGCATGGACCATTATGGCGCAGTGAACGAGGTCTACGGCGGCTACTTCAGTGATGCACCACCCGCCCGCGAGGCCGTTGCCGTAAAAGGTCTGCCGCGCGGCGTGAACGTGGAGATCAGTGGGATCGCCTGCCGCTAAAGGGCAATGCCCTAAGCCAACGCTTACGCACTTGACAACTGACAACTAACGCAGCGCTTTCCGTTGCGTGAAGTAGAGGTAGCACCAGTTGAGCGCGATGATGAAGCCGAGAAAGTCCAAGGTCTTCGACCCCGCGATCATGATCGGCAGCAGCATCCCCAGCAGTTGCGCGGTGATGTAGATATGCAGACCGTCGTTGCGGCCATTCCACATGCGCAGTGTTCCGATGAAGCGCGCGACCGTTCGCACAGCAAATATGCCCATGAGTGCCACGCCGTGCAGACGCAGCATGTCCATGTAAGGCACCAGTGCTTGGCGTTGCGCGGAGCTGACGAGGTTGGCAGGCACACCGTCCAGCATATGCTGCACGTCTTCCGCCGACATGGAGTGCATGATGAAGGCAGAGAGCAGGCCAAAGAGATAGATCGGGAACACCACCCCTTGGTTCACGAAGCTGAGCACGCACAGGCGCATCAACGATTTTGGCCGCTGCCAAGGTCCTTCCACTATAGTCTCCATGCGCTGTTCCAGGCCGCGAAAGAACGACAAAGCCCCCGATCTCCCGGGGGCTTTGTACGAAAGATGGGGGGAGCCTCAATGCATGTACTTTAGATTCACTGCATAGAGGATGATGAAGATGAGCGTTATAAATCCTACGAAGCCCACGCTGGCAATGGCCATCATGCCTCCACCGAGGAAGACCAATGGGACGATGAGGCCACCGATGGCCGCAACCAAGTACAGCCAAAAGCCGGACTTCTTGAGGTTCCACATCTGCCAAACGCCGAAAAGGCTAAGGAGCGAGAGGATGATGCCACTGATCCCGATGGGCTTCGCATTCTCTGCTCCCTTTTGGGTGATCGCCATGGCGGAATCCATCATGCGACCGGCCATACCGTCGGCCTTATCGCCCAATTGCGCTCTAGCCTCCTCCATCTTCTGTTGAGCTACCGCAACAGCGGCGGTCTGGTCGGTGGTGAGCGTGGATATTCCGCTGTAAATACCCCACAGACCAGCGATGAAGCTGAGGATGCAGATCACGGTAAGCAGCGTTGGACGGGCAGCTGGCGCGCCTAGGGTAGCGGTGGTCGTGTCGTTCATGGCGATGGTTTTATGCAACGAAACTATCATTTGGACACACGCGGCCACTAGCGGATCCTTGCGATCTTCGACATCAGCTTGTTCAATGATGGCCGGTCCCCTCTTTTTTCCGGAGTTCACCCTCTCCTTCCATACTGGATACAGCCGTATGAGCCATCGGTCGGGCATGCTGAATAACGTGGGTCTAAACGGTGCTTCGGTCCTTTCATCAGGCGGGCTAACTTCGCCGCGCCTTTACTAACCCAGCGACAAGAGTGTGGCGAAGCAGGCAAAACCAATCCTACCCTGAGCAGATGAGCTATGATTTGATCGTTCTCGGCAGCGGCCCCGGAGGCTATGTGGCCGCAATCCGAGCCAGCCAACTGGGCCTCAAGACGGCCATTGTCGAAAAGGAATCCCTCGGCGGCATCTGCCTCAACTGGGGCTGCATCCCTACCAAAGCCTTGATCAAGAGCGCGAACGTCTTCGAATACATCAACCACGCGAAGGACTACGGTATCACCGTGGGCGCACCGACGGCCGACTTCAAAGGCATCGTGCAGCGCAGCCGGGATGTGGCCAAGGGAATGAGTAACGGCGTGCAGTTCCTTATGAAGAAGAACAAGATCGACGTGATCATGGGCACCGGCATGTTGCAGCCCGGTAAGAAGATCGAGGTCACCGGTGCGGACGGCAAGAAGCAAGTGTTGGAAGGCAAGAACATCATCATCGCCAGTGGCGCGCGCAGTCGGGAACTGCCGAACCTTCCGCAGGATGGCAAGAAGATCATCGGCTACCGCGAGGCCATGAGCCTGCCCGAGCAACCCAAGTGCATGGTGGTTGTCGGTAGCGGCGCCATCGGCAGCGAGTTCGCCTATTTCTACAACGCCATCGGTACCAAGGTCACATTGATCGAGTTCATGCCGAACGTGGTGCCTGTGGAAGATGAGGAAGTGAGCAAGCAATTGGAGCGCAGTTTCAAGAAGCAGGGCATCGACGTGATGGTCTCCTCGGAAGTGACCAGCGTGGACACAAAAGGCAAGGGCTGCGTGGTCTCCGTGAAGACGCCGAAGGGCGAGCAGAAGATCGAATGCGACATCGTGCTGAGCGCGGTGGGCATCGCCACGAACCTCGAAGGCATCGGTCTGGAAGCCGTGGGCATCGTCACCGACAAGGGCAAGGTGAAGGTGGACCAATACTACAAGACCAACATCCCCGGCTACTACGCCATCGGTGACATCACCCCCGGACCTGCCTTAGCACACGTGGCCAGCGCGGAGGGCATCACTTGCGTGGAGGCTATCGCCGGAAAAAATCCGGAGCCGATCGACTACGGCAACATCCCCGGCTGCACCTACTGCACCCCGGAAGTCGCCAGTGTGGGCATGACCGAAAAGGCCGCGAAGGACAAAGGCCTCGATATCAAGGTCGGCAAGTTCCCCTTCAGTGCGAGCGGAAAGGCTTCAGCTGCCGGGGCCAAGGACGGCTTCGTGAAGTTGATCTTCGATGCGAAGTACGGCGAGTTGCTCGGTGCGCACATGATCGGCTACAACGTCACCGAGCTGATCGCGGAATGCGTGAGCGCCCGCAAGCTCGAGACCACGGGCCACGAGATCATCAAGACGATCCACCCGCACCCCACGATGAGCGAGGCCATCATGGAGGCGGCCGCGGCGGCATACGGCGAGGTGATACATCTTTGATACGGTCTTCTCCGCAGATGACGCAGATGGCGCAGATGAATGCACCTGCGTTCATTGCGCGCGTCAACGACGGCTACGTCTGTGTTGATCCTGAAATGTGCGCATCATGTGCGGCATAGCGGGTTCCTTCCAGATCGATACCACGCGGCCCGCGACCGGCGCGCGGATCACGGAGGCGTTGACCTGCATCGCGCATCGCGGCCCGGACGACCAAGGCATTGCGGAGATCGGCCGTGCGTTGCTCGGACATCGGCGTCTTAGCGTGATCGACACGTCGTCCGGAGGGCATCAACCCTTTGCGGACGATGGCGGTCGCTACACGATGGTCTTCAATGGCGAGGTCTTCAACTTCCAGGAACTGCGCGCGCAACTGGAGGCCGAGGGACACACCTTCCGCAGCCAGAGCGATACAGAAGTGGTGCTTCGCTTGTACGCTCTAAAAGGCCCGGCGTTCCTGCATGACCTGAATGGCTTCTTCGCCCTTGCGATCCATGACAAGGAGCAGGACACGTTGTTTGTGGCCCGCGACCGATACGGTGTAAAACCACTCTGGTGGGCCGAAGCCGATGGACGCTTTCTCTTCTCCAGCGAACTGCGCGCGGTGATCGCCCTCGGCGCGGAACGTAAGCAGGACCATACTTCGTTGCGGCAATTCCTCAGCTATCACTACATCCCAGCGCCGGAGAGCGTTTTCACCGGCACGCACAAGTTGTTGCCCGGGCATTCGCTATTCGTGGATGCGTCCGGCATGAAGGAGGAACGCTGGTATGACATTGTAGATGCGAGCAAGAAAGTGGCGCGCTCGAACAACCCCTCGAAGACGCTCTTCGACCTGATGGACGATGCGGTGCGCCTGCGTTTGATCGCGGACGTGCCCGTGGGCGCCTTTCTCAGCGGCGGCGTGGACAGCAGCATCGTGAGTGCATTGGCCATGCGGCACCATAAGGGCCTGCACACCTTCAGCATTGGCTATGCGGACGACCCCTTCTTCGATGAGACACGCTACGCGGAAGAGGTGGCGAGGCATATTGGCAGCGAGCACAGCACGTTCAAATTGACGCGCGAGGAACTGGCCGAGAACTACAGCCGCCTGCTCGACGCTATGGACGAGCCCTTCGCGGACAGCTCCGCCCTACCCTCCTTCATCCTCTGTGAACGCACACGGAAACAGGTGACCGTAGCCATAAGCGGTGATGGTGCCGACGAGGTATTTGGAGGCTACAGCAAGCACCAAGCGGAATTGCGCTGGCGATCGCCCGGTGTGGCGGAACGCGCAGTGATAGCGCTTTCCCCACTATGGAGAGCCTTGCCGCGTTCCCGCAACGGTGCTTGGCAAAATCGCTTCCGGCAATATGACCGCTTTGCGCAATTGGCGCGCACTTCCGCGGACCGTCGCTTCCTTGAACTCGCCGCCTTCACTTCGGCACAGGAAGCTGATGCACTGGTCTCCGCCGCGAAGGACAGCGCGGAACTTCAACGCAGGGAAAGAGCCATCACCGATGCAACGCGGCGCATGCCCGCCATGAACGGCGCGTTGCTGGCCGATGTGCTCTCCACCCTGCCGAACGACATGCTGCACAAGGTGGACCTCACCAGCATGGCACATGCGCTAGAGGTTCGCCCGCCTTTCCTCGATAAGCGCGTGGTGGAATTCGCGTTCAGCCTGCCCTCCGAGGCCAAGCTGCGCAAAGGATCCGGCAAGCATATCCTCCGGGAAACGTTTGGTCATCTGTTACCGCCGATCGTGATGTCGCGAAGCAAGAAGGGCTTCGAGGTTCCGCTGCTGCCGCTCTTCCTCGGCCCGTTGTCCGGCTTGCTGGATGAACTGTTGCGGAAGGAACCGGTGGAGGCTGCTGGCCTAGTGCCGCGTGAAGTTGAGCGTGTGCGCGCGCAATTGATGTCTACCTCGCCCGGCACATCTCCAGCCACGCTCCACGCGCTGGTGAGCTATCTTCACTGGTGGCGTCGCTACGGAGTTTGACGCGCACACGGCCAAGCGCCTACATTCGCTGCCGTCTCCATCATGCCGCGCGTCCTCCGGATCATCAATCGCTTCAACCTCGGAGGACCGACCCACAACGCGGCCTACCTAACGCGCTATCTCCCTTCGGATTTCGAAACGCTCTTGGTGGGCGGGGCGCAGGAAGCTTCAGAAGCAGACAGCGGCCACATTCTCTCCTCGCTCGGCGTGGAGGCCCGGATCCTGCCGGAGATGTGCCGCGAGGTTTCGCCTTGGCGCGATCGCAGCGCCTACCGCCGGATCAAGAAATTGATCAAGGAATTCAAGCCGGACATCGTGCACACACATGCCGCAAAGGCCGGTGCTGTGGGCCGCTTGGCCGCGAGCGAACTCGGCGTGAAAGCCGTGGTGCACACCTTCCACGGCCATGTCTTCCACAGCTATTTCGGTCCAGTGCGCACCTCGGTATTCAAGAGCGTGGAGCGCTACCTCTCCAGCCGCACCTCCCGCATCATCGCCATCAGCGAGAAGCAAAAGAGCGAACTAGTGGATGAGCACCACATTTGTTCTGCGGACAAGGTGAGTGTGATCCCGCTCGGCTTCGACCTCAACAAGTTCCGCGAGGACCAGCCCACCAAACGTGCCTTGTTCCGGAAAGTCTATGGCGTTGCTGATGATGAGATCGCCATCGGCATCATCGGTCGTTTGGTCCCGGTGAAGAACCACGGCCTTTTTCTGCAAGGGATCAAGCATGTGCAAGATCATACGGGCAAGCGCGTCCGCGCCTTTGTAGTAGGCGATGGCGAGGAGCGTGAATACATAGAGCAACTCACTCGCGATCTGGGTCTGAGTCTAACAGCGGGCCCGGCGTTCAACGAACACGGTTTCGGCCACGGATTGAATGGTTCTCCACTGGCCGATCGCGCAGACGTCACATTCACCAGCTGGGTGAAGGAGATCGACATTGTACATGCCGGCTTGGACGCGGTGGCCCTCACGAGTTTCAACGAGGGCACGCCGGTGAGCTTGATCGAGGCCCAGGCGGCTGACCGGCCTGTTGTCAGCACGCGTGTAGGCGGGATCGAGAACGTGGTGGAAACCGGGATGACCGGACTTCTTTGTGGCAACAACAACGCGCAAGAATTTGGTGAGAACCTGCTGCGACTGGTGGAGGATGATGCCCTGCGTGCACGATTGGGTGGCCAAGGATGGGCGCATGTGAATGAACGCTACCACTACACACGGCTGGTGTCGGACACGGCCGAACTCTATTACAGGCTGATCGCCTGAGCGGGCCTGCACCAATGGTTACTTTTGGCCGAAATCCGTTTGGAATGGGGAGAATGTCGAGCGTCTTGATCGTTGTGGCACTCTTTGCCGTCGGCTGCACGGTCAATCGGGACATCATGTTCAAGACCCCGAAGGACTACTCCTTCGACCAGATGGCCGACACCTTGGAACGGCAGTTCAAGATCCAGCCGAACGACATCCTCACCTTCCGCCTGTTCTCCAACGACGGGTTCAAGATGATCGACCTGATCGGGGATGACAACTCGACCACGCGCCTGAGCAACCGTATTCAGTTCTTATACACGGTGGACCCTGACGGACAGACCAAACTTCCTGTCATCGGCATGGTGTATGTAGCGGGACTTACCGTTCGCGAGGCCGAACTGATGTTGGAAGCAAAGTATGCCGTCTATTACCAGAAGCCGTTCGTGCTGCTCACCGTGAGCAACCGCCGCATCGTGGTCTTTCCCGGAGGTGGCGGCGACGCCAAGGTTGTGCCGTTGGACAATAACAACACCACCCTGCTGGAGGCCTTGGCTCTGGCCGGTGGAGTGGCAACACGTGGCGACGCACGCAAAGTGAAGCTCTTCCGGAGGGGACTCAATGGCAGTCGCAAGGTCTACCAATTCAACCTCTCCGACATCAAGAACCTCAAGTACGCGGACGTTGTTATGCAGGCGGACGATGTACTGTATGTGCAACCGAACCCGGATATCGCCAAAGGCCTAGTGAGCCAACTTACTCCGATCATCACCTTGCTCACCATGGTCGTCCTGGTCATCGGCATCACCCGGACGGTCAAGTAGCGAAAGCGCCATGCTGAACGACGAGGTGAGCAACCGCGCGGCGAGCTTGGACAGCTACCGCGACCGCATCACGAACTTCAGCAACGAGTTCGACCTCGGCCTGTTCGTCTACATCGTCAAGCGCTCTGTGGTCTGGATCGCCCTCAGCCTGCTGTTGGCCGCGACTGGCGCATTCATATACCTGCGCTACACGCCGCCCACGTATGCCAGCCACGTGCTGCTCCAATTAGGCCAGAGCAACAATGCGCAGACGGTGCTGAATATGAACAACATGATGGAGGAGGATCACAGTCTGCAAGCGGACGTGCAGCTTCTCCGATCGAAGTTCTTCGTTGCCAAGGCTGTTGCCCTTTTGCCCTTGAAAGTGAGTTACTTCTTCAGCGGCCAGATTCTTACCGAGGAGCACTATAAGCAGTCATTCTATCGCGTGGATGATCTGGATGTGCTGGATGCGGGGGTGCGTGGCAGACCGATCACCTTGGAGATGGATGATGCTGGGAAGCTGATGCTTTCTTACACCGTGGGCGGGCAGAACTACATGCGGGCCGTAGTGCTGGGCCAGCATTTCGCTACACCGCATTTCAGCGCAGTGCTGCACACGGTGGCAGACAAGCCGTGGCCGAAGGACCAGGGCAGTGGCACCAACTTCTTCATCATCAACGACCCCGCGGCCCTCACCAGCCAATATGCCTCGCAATTGTCCGTAGCCATCTCGGACCCCGATGCAAAGACCATCAGTATCGGTTACAATGACAATAATGCGCTTCTAGCGCGCGACCTCTGCCAAGCCATGGCGGACGCCTACATCCAGTACGATGTGGAACGCAAGTCCGAGAGTGCCGAGAACATCCTGCGCTTCATCGAAAGCCAAAAGGACACCGTTTTCTCCCAGTTGCACGACAGCGAGATGAAGCTCCAGGAGTTCAAGAAGGACAACCGTGTGGCGAACATGGCCGATCTCACCCCTCTCCTTTTGCAGCGATCGGACGAGTACGAGGACCAAATGTTAAAGCTGCGCATGGAGGACAACCTGCTCGTGGAGGTGCAGCACGCGGCCAAGCAGGAGGAGGGCCACATGGACGTCTACCAACTCATCCCCCTGCTTTCCGGATCGGAATTCGCCTCCGAATTGGAAGACCCGATAAAGACACTGCGCGACCTGCTCCAGCAGCGGGAAGGCATGATCTTCGAGGCCACCACCAAGAATGAGAATGTGCGCATGCTGGACCACCAGATCGAGCTCCAGCAAAACCTCATCCTTGAAAGCATTTCCACCATGCGGACGCGCATCGCCTCCCGCATGAAGGACTATAACGACAAGCTGGAAGAATACGATCGGCGCTTCTCCGCCATGCCCGCGCAAGAACTGGCATACGCACGCGTGGAGCGGCTCTTCAACATCAACGAGAAGTACTACACACAGCTTTTGGAGAAGGACATTGAATACCGCATCAACAAGGCCGGTGTCGTACCTGAGAATCGTGTGCTGGAAACCGCGAACCTGCCCACAACGCCCATCTCGCCCGACCGCGGCATGGTCATCCTCTCTTACCTACTTACCGGGCTCATTATCGGCATGCTCATCGTGCTGGTGCGCTACATCCTGCATGACAACATCACCTCGCTGCACGACATCGCCAAGATGAGCAACGCCTCAGTGGGTATCCTTGGCATGGTGCCCAAGTACACGAAGGACATCCCCATCAGCCAGCTTATCGTGGACAGGAATCCCAAGTCGCTCATCGCGGAGAGCTTTCGCAGCGTGCGCACGAACATGCAGTTCGTGGAGAAGGGGCCAGGGTCGAAGGTGGTCGCCCTCACCAGCACCATTTCCGGTGAGGGAAAGACGTTCGTGGCGATCAACCTCGCAGGGATCATCAACTTCAACGACAAGCGCGTGGTGATCCTCGACCTCGATATGCGCAAGCCGAAGATCCACCTCGGTTTCGGCGTTTCGAACACAAAAGGCATGAGCACCCTGCTCATCGGCAAGGACGACCTCGACGGCTGCATCCAACACAGTAGTTTGCCCGGGCTGGACTTCATCACCGCCGGACCGATACCGCCCAACCCCAGCGAGCTCATACTCGGTGAGCGCATGGCCACCATCATCAGCGACCTGAAGGAGCGCTATGACGTCATCATGATCGACACGCCGCCTGTGGGCCTCGTCACGGACGGCATCTCCATCATCCAATCCGCGGACATACCCATCTACATTTTCCGCGCCGACTACTCCAAGAAGGTCTTCGTCCAGAATGTGGACCGCCTTATGAATGAGAACCACATCAGCCGACTGAGCGCAGTGCTGAATGGAGTGGATGTGGACCGCAACAAGTACGGCTATTCATACGGCTATGGATACGGCTATGGGTACGGTTACGGGAACAGCTATTACGAGGAACGCAGGGACGGGAAGCGCCGGAAAGGGGGCATCAGATCTTTCGGCAAAGGATGATGGATGTGGAACGGACCCTCATCGATGGCGTGCTGATCTTGCGCCCTAGGATCTTTCATGATCCACGCGGGTACTTTTTGGAATCATTCAACCAGGAGGACTTCAACCGGACCACCGGAAACACGACACTCTTCGTACAGGATAATGAGAGCGGCTCGGCCAAGGGAGTATTGCGAGGCCTTCACCTGCAAGTGGGCGAACATGCCCAAGCGAAGTTGGTGCGTGTTGCCGCAGGCGCCGTGTTGGATGTTTGTGTGGACCTGAGACCTGATAGCACCACTTTCGGCAAGCATGTCTCCATTCGATTGGATGCGCATGAGAAGACGATGTTCTTCATCCCTGCCGGGATGGCCCATGGTTTCGTAGCGTTGGAGAAAGGCACCGTGTTCCTGTATAAATGCTCCACCCCTTACGCGCCCAAAGCGGAGCGCACCATTCTTTGGAACGACCCGGACCTCGCCATCGACTGGGGGATCAATGACCCGCTTGTAAGTGAGAAGGACCTCGCAGGACAGCCCTTCGCAACGCGTCATTGGACCTTGTGATGTTCTCCGGCGATCAGATCTTCTTCATACTTACCGGCATATTCATCGCCGCACTTGTCTTCTCCCTGCTGGTGAACTCCGTCTTCATGCGTTTCTTCCACACTTTCGGGATCCGGGAGAACGCGCCCAAGGTGGTCCGCTGGAACGCGTCTTCCAAACCCGCGTTCGGGGGTATCAGTTTCCTCATCGTTTTCCTCTTCGGATTCGCTTTGGACAGTGCGCTCTTCGAGCAGGGTTCGAGTGCTTTCCGTTCGGAGTTGCTCGGGCTTCTCGTAGCTGCCGGCCTCGGTTTTCTTATGGGCCTCGCCGATGATGCCTATGACACGAAACCGTTGCTGAAGTTGGCCACGCAGTTGGCCTGCGGTCTTATCCTCGTTCTCTCCGGCACCTGCATACACCTCTTCGGTATTCCCGCGCTGGATGGGGCATTAACGGTAGTATGGGTGGTGGGCCTGATGAACGCCATCAACATGCTGGACAACATGGATGCCATCGCGGCACTAGTCTGCCTTTGCATATTGGTGAGCGCACTGGCCCAGTTCCTCATCCTCCGGGCAGCGCCGGACGTAAACACCATTCTCATGATCTCCGTATGCGGTGCGCTCTGTGGCTTTCTCTTCTTCAACTGGCATCCCTCGCGCATGTACATGGGCGACACTGGAAGCCAGTTCCTCGGCGTCTTCATCGCCTACCTCGGGATCCGCTATTTCTGGAACAACGCCAGCTACAGCGGCGCATTCCAACCCTGGCGCCAAGTGTCTATCACCTTGGTGATCTTCTTACTGCCCATCGTTGACACCACCACTGTTACCATTAACCGCATCCTGCGCGGCAGCTCCCCTTTTGTAGGAGGAAAGGACCACACCACGCACCATCTCGGCTATGCCGGCCTCACGGACCCTCAAGTGGCCATGGCCTTTGGCGGGCTTGGCTTGTTCTCGGGCTTTCTTGGTCTCGTCGCCCTCCGCTTCATCCCTGTCTGGGGTCCACTTTATACCGCCCTGTACCTCGGTTACGCGTTAGTAGTGTTCTTACTCCTTTTCACCATCACGCGGAAACGTGGGATCCAGCGTCCCATGTGACAACCCTAGCGTTGGGTCTTCGGTGCTAGCGACCTCATGGGTAGGAGTCGCGTCATCCGTCCAGGTCTTCATGACTTCATTGGAAGGATGGCCGTCGAGAAACACCGGCCATAACATCGGCTATCTTGATCGATCAGAAGTTTTTCACTTTTCCAGATCGGCGACCACTCCTTTCCCGGTCAAAACGAAGGCACTGTTATTCAGGCTTGGGTTATCGGATACAAGGATGAGCGAAAGACGATAGCTGAACGGCGTTTTTGATGGCTTTACCAAAGCACTGAAGGCTGCTTCCACGAGTTGGCCCGGAGCAAGTTCCACAGGAAGTCGGATCACTACGGTATCCTGTCGTGGCACATGCACCGTACTGTCGATCCGCGTTGCGAACACCTGCCCATCGCCCATCCGCAACTTCATCCGCGTCTTCTTGAAATCGAACGGGAACGCGTTCGGGTTGTACATGGACATATCCACTGTGACATTGCTATTTTTCAAGCCAAGCTTTTCGATCCGCGGATGACTTAAAGCCACTTGGGGGATCTTGTACAAGGGAGCGTAAACGGTGGTGTGCACCTCCACTGGCTTCTCCCGCCAGAATAGCAGTGGTGAATGAAAACGGACATTCAGATCATAGTGAACGCTATCCAAGCCTTTCGCGTCAAGTTCCTTCAACCGATGCAGAAGCTCCCTTGAATCCACCACCACCGGGAACGAAATATTTGCCGTGTCATAAGCGGCCACGTTAATCGCTTGCTCATAGCTACTGTGAACTACTTCCACTCCTTCAATGCCTAGGCTGTAGCTGAGGCTATCCAGCGCAAGCCCGATGGGTGCAGGATCGACCAGTTGGACGTTCATGAGCATTCGCGTTTTATCCGGGTCGTGGTCGGTGATCCGCAAGTTGGTCACCAAGACGCGAGGTTGGATAAAGGTGGCATCCGGATCCGACGAGCGTGCCTTCCAGTAGTGGATCAATTGCACGCCTATCAGGATGAGCAAAATAGCGAGAAGAACAAGAACGACTTTACGGATCCATTTCATAAGAGACCAGCGGAGCAAGTAACGGTCCGCAATACCGCCATACTGTTTCAGACCCGAAGACCCGTGGATATTGGTACTGTGCGGGATGATCGGGGATTATGTTCCCCTCGCTGTCGCACGTGTATCCGTCGGGGCTGCAATGGCCAAGGGCATAAAGTCAAAAGCCTAAGCTGGCTGGATGGCCGAACAAGCTTACTCATGCACTACCCCGGACCCACTGGATCAAGATCTTAGGGAAGCGACCGGACCTTTCGGAAAAGCACCGCACCGTCGCATTCCCTCTCAAGCTTCCAATACCGCGAGTGGCGTAGGCTGTCGCAGGCGGTGTGGAAATCCTCCAAGGTCTCGGGGTAGGGCCACTCCAGCGTGGCCAACACGATCGCATCAGCCTTGTCAATGATGGGATATTGATAGAGGTTGACGTGCCGCACCAGATGCGGCACGAATGGCGCTGAAGCGGAGACGGACGCATCGGCAGGAATACTCGCCAAAAGCTCTCGAACAGCGCGAGCATCGTAGTCACGCTCATAATGTTCTACTTGGTAAAAGCGCTGTTTGGGTCGGTTCTCCTTGAAGATACTGGCATCCAGCACGCGCACGGTGACGGCCACGGACAGCAGCGCCGCAACCCCGG
>JBEPUG010000075.1:0-16231 GCA_041691695.1 Flavobacteriales bacterium | reverse complement strand
CGTGAAAGGCGATCCAATGCCGGTACCGGGCATACCGGAGTCATTCAACGTACTCCTGCACGAACTCCGCGGACTCACTTTGGAGGTGAGCTTGGAGAACAGCAGTGATGGCGATAACAACAATAAGACGAATTCCTGAGCACCATGACCCTGATCAAGAAGGAGCTGAAGCTGAACAGCCAGTTCGATAAGATCGTCATCAGCCTCGCGAGCCCGGAGAAGATCCTCGAGCGTAGCCACGGCGAGGTGATCAAGCCGGAGACGATCAATTACCGCACCTACAAGCCGGAGCGTGACGGCCTTTTTTGCGAGCGCATTTTCGGTCCTGTGAAGGACTTCGAATGCCATTGCGGCAAGTACAAGCGCATTCGCTATAAGGGCATTGTCTGCGACCGATGCGGCGTAGAGGTCACCGAGAAGAAAGTGCGCCGCGAGCGCATGGGCCACATCCAATTGACCGTGCCAGTGGCGCACATCTGGTACTTCCGCAGCCTGCCGAACAAGATCGGCTACATGCTCGGCCTGCCCACTAAGAAGCTGGACCAGATCATCTACTACGAGCGGTATGTGGTGATCCAGGCCGGTAACGGAACCATCGTCAACAAGGAAGGCGAGCCTGTCCAGTACCTGGATTTCCTGACTGAGGAGGAATACCTCGACATCATGGAGACCTTAGGCAAGGACAACCAGTACTTGGAAGACACGGACCCCAACAAGTTCATTGCGAAGATGGGTGCGGAGGGTCTCTACGACCTGCTGAAGCGCCTCAACCTGGATGAGCTCAGCTACGACCTGCGCCACAAGGCCAACACCGAGACGAGCCAGCAGCGCAAGAACGAAGCGTTGAAGCGCTTGAACGTGGTGGAGGCTTTCCGCAGCGCCAACATGCGTCGCGAGAACAAGCCCGAGTGGATGATCGTGAAGGTGGTGCCGGTGATCCCGCCCGAGTTGCGCCCGTTGGTGCCTTTGGATGGTGGCCGCTTCGCCACCAGTGATCTCAATGACCTTTACCGCCGCGTGATCATCCGGAACAACCGCCTCAAGCGTTTGGTGGAGATCAAAGCGCCGGAGGTAATACTGCGCAACGAAAAGCGCATGTTGCAGGAGGCCGTGGACAGCCTCTTCGACAACAGCCGCAAGAGCAGTGCCGTGAAGAGCGAGAGCAATCGCCCGCTGAAGTCCCTTAGCGATTCGCTCAAGGGCAAGCAAGGCCGCTTCCGCCAGAACCTGCTCGGAAAGCGCGTGGACTACAGCGCCCGTTCCGTTATCGTGGTGGGTCCGGACCTGAAGCTGCACGAGTGCGGTCTTCCCAAGGACATGGCGGCCGAGCTGTACAAGCCGTTCATCATCCGCAAGCTCATCGAGCGCGGCATCGTTAAGACCGTGAAGAGCGCGAAGAAGATAGTGGACAAGAAGGAGCCTGTGATCTGGGACATCTTGGAGAGTGTGTTGAAGAGCCACCCCGTGCTCCTCAACCGCGCACCGACGCTGCACCGCTTGGGCATTCAGGCCTTCCAGCCGAAGCTCATCGAAGGCAAGGCCATTCAGCTGCACCCGCTCGTGACCACTGCATTCAACGCTGACTTTGACGGTGACCAAATGGCTGTGCACCTGCCCTTGGGACATGCCGCCATTCTGGAGGCACAACTGTTGATGCTTGCCAGCCACAACATCCTGAATCCTGCCAACGGCGCGCCTATCGCGGTGCCCAGCCAGGACATGGTGCTCGGTCTCTACTACATCACCAAGGGTCGCAAGAGCGAAAAGGACCATCCGGTCCGTGGCGAAGGCCGCATCTTCTACGGCCCCGAGGAATTGAAGATCGCCTACAACGAGAACAACGTGGACCTGCATGCTTGGATCAAGGTGCGTTGGACCGACATGAACGGTGAGAGGAGTTTGATCGAGACAACCGTAGGCCGGGTGCTCTTCAACGAGGTGGTTCCCGAGGAAGTGGGCTACATCAATGAAGTGCTCACCAAGCGCTCTCTGCGCGACATCATCGGTCGCGTGGTGCGTGAGAGCGGAACGGCTAAGGCCGCGAAATTCCTCGACGACATCAAGGAATTGGGCTTCATGAACGCCTTCCGTGGCGGATTGAGCTTCAACCTGGCCGACGTGGTGATCCCCGCCGAAAAGGACCAACTGATCAAGGTGGCACAGGGTGAAGCGGACGAGGTGACGGGCAACTACAATATGGGCCTCATCACCAACAACGAGCGCTACAACCAGACCATCGACATCTGGACACACACCAACAGCAAGCTCACCTACACGCTGATGGAGCGCCTGAAGACCGACAACCAAGGCTTCAACTCCATCTACATGATGATGGACTCCGGAGCACGTGGTTCCAAGGAGCAGATCCGTCAGCTGAGCGGCATGCGCGGCCTGATGGCCAAGCCCCAGAAGAGCGGTGGCGGTGGCGGACAGGACATCATCGAGAATCCGATCCTCTCCAACTTCAAAGAGGGCCTCTCGATCCTCGAGTACTTCATCTCCACCCACGGTGCACGTAAAGGTCTTGCCGATACAGCACTGAAGACCGCTGACGCCGGTTACCTCACCCGCCGACTGGTGGACGTGGCGCAGGACGTGGTGATCACTACGGACGACTGCGGTACGCTGCGCGGACTGGTGGCCACTGACCTTCGCAAGAATGAGGAAGTGGTGGAGAGCCTGCGCGATCGCGTGCTGGGCCGTACCGCTGTGCATGACGTGTTCCACCCGCAGACCGGCGAGCTGATCGTGGCGAGCGGCGAGAACATCGTTGAAGAGATCGCGGACATCATCGGTAAGAGCCCCATCGAAGAGGTGGAGGTACGCAGCGTATTGACCTGCGAGCAGCGCCATGGTGTTTGTGCCAAGTGCTACGGCCGCAACCTCGCCACAGGCCGCATGGTCCAGTTGGGCGAAGCGGTGGGTGTCATCGCCGCACAGTCCATCGGTGAGCCGGGAACACAGCTGACACTTCGGACCTTCCACGTGGGTGGTGTGGCCGGCAAGATCACTGAGGACAGCCAGATCATCGCCAAGTACGACGGCAAGCTGGAGATCGACGAGTTGCGCACGGTGAAGAAGAAGGACCGCAAGGGCGAGGATGCCGAAGTGGTCATCAGCCGCAGCACCGAGATGCGCATCGTGGACAACAACACGGGCATCGTCCTCACCACGAGCAACATCCCATATGGCGCCATGCTGTATGCGAAGTCCGGCAAGACGGTGAAGAAGGGCGAGATGATCTGCAACTGGGATCCATACAACGCCGTGATCATCTCGGAACTTTCCGGTTCACTCGCCTTCGAGAGCATCGAAGAGAGCGTGACCTACCGTCAGGAGATCGACGAGCAGACGGGCTTCACCGAGAAGGTGATCGTGGAAAGCCGCGACAAGCGCAAGAATCCGATGATCAAGATCATCGATGCCAAGAGCAAGGAAGAGGTCAAGAGCTATTCACTGCCTGTCGGCGCACACATCATCGTGAGCGAAGGCCACAAGGTGGAGGCTGGCGACATCCTCGTGAAGATCCCGCGCACCTCCGGCAAGGGCGGTGACATCACCGGTGGTCTGCCCCGCGTTACCGAGCTCTTCGAGGCGCGGAACCCGAGTAACCCCGCTGTGGTCAGTGAGATCGACGGTATCATTTCTTACGGCAAGATCAAGCGCGGCAACCGCGAGATCATCGTGGAGAGCCGCACGGGCGAGCACAAGTACTACCTCGTGCCGCTGAGCAAGCACATCCTGGTGCAGGAGAACGACTTCGTCAAAGCGGGCCAGACCCTCAGCGACGGTTCGATCGCCCCAGGTGACATCCTCGACATCCAAGGGCCTACCCGCGTTCAGGAATACCTGGTCGATGAGGTGCAGGACGTGTACCGGATGCAGGGTGTGAAGATCAACGACAAGCACTTCGAAGTGATCGTACGCCAGATGATGCGGAAGGTGGAGATCGAAGATCCGGGCGACACCAAGTTCCTCGAGCGCCAAGCCGTGATGAAGGCTGAGTTCATGGAGGAGAACGACGACATGTACGATAAGCTCGTGGTGACCGAGGCTGGCGACAGCGCCAACGTGAAGGTGGGCCAGATCATCACCCTGCGCAAGCTGCGTGATGAGAACAGCGCACTGAAGCGTAAGGACTCGAAGCTCGTGGAGACACGCCCCGCCACTCCGGCCACCAGCCGCCAGTTGCTCATGGGCATCACCCGCGCATCGCTGCAGACCGAAAGCTTTATCAGTGCTGCTTCCTTCCAAGAGACCACCAAGGTGCTGAACGAAGCAGCCGTGGCCGCGAAGGAGGACAACCTGAAGGGCTTGAAGGAGAACGTGATCGTTGGGCACTTGATCCCCGCAGGTACCGGTTCACGCCGGTTCCAGAAGGACCTGGTCTACAGCAAGGATGACTATACCCGCATGATGGCGGCGAAGCTCACCGCGCAGGAGATCGAGGAGTGATCCTATCGGACAAGTCCCCTCTTCAGCTTGAAGAGGGGGTTGTCCAAACCACCCGGCTTCTGTTCAGGAGCCGGGAAAAATCGAAAGAAAGATGGCAGACGAAAAGGATCAAGCCCGACCGAACCAGCTGAACATCGAGATCAGCGAGGAGGTGGCCGATGGCATCTACAGCAATCTCGCGATCATCACGCACAGCAACTCGGAGTTCGTGCTGGACTTCGTGCGTGTTATGCCCGGTGTGCCCAAGGCGAAGGTGAAGGCACGCGTACTGCTCACTCCGCAACACGCCAAACGCTTGATGCGTGCGCTGGCGGACAATGTGCAGAAGTACGAGGCTGTGCATGGATCCATCCGCGAGACCGAGATGCCGGAGATCCCGATGAACTTCGGTGGACCGACCGCGCAAGCGTAAGCACTACCGTTCCGAATTGAAAAGCCCCGAGTGATCGGGGCTTTTTCGTTTTCAGGAACAGTTTGCTCCAGGCCTCCGTTTCAAAACATTGAGTATTTCGGGGGCAGGTTCACTCCCTCGCTGTCTGCGCGAAGATCACATAGCCGAAGTTGAGGCTCCAGACCCACGGCTGGCTCAGCCCGTCGATGTAGCTGGTGTTGAACCAGATGGGGCCGAGCGGGCTTTGATAGATCAGCGAACCGCTTCCGATGTAGTGCCGAGTGCTGATGGCGGCGCCCTCGCCCGCTTGGTTGTCGTCCTCACGGGTAAAGGCTTTGTAGGGTTGGAAGACGTAACCCTCCAGCCGTAGGTCGAACTTGTTCCGTGCCACAGCGATGATGGTGCGCACACCACCGGCCACATACTGTGTGGCTCGGTAATCCTCGAGAAAATAGGTCTTACTCTCCGCCGTGGGCTGGAACACCGGAGCCTGCAGGATCGTGGCGGTGTAGTTCTGGAAGAAGGGCTGGGTGCTGTAGACCCCTTCAGCGAGCATGCCGAACTTAAAGATCCCCTTCGGCAGGAAGTACTTGTCCAGCGTAGCCTTCAGCACCACCCATTGATGCGGCGCGATGTATGGAGCGCGGTCCGGCCATTGCGAGCCGGGCAGCGTGTTCTCGTTGCCACCGATATAGCGCATGCTGAACCGCAACAATTCCCCGCTGTTCGGCTGTTGCTTGCGATTGAGGCTGTTACGCTCCAGCGTGAGACCGGTCGTGACGTACTTGAATTCGGTCACGTCCGAGGTGTCGCTCGCGTTGAAGTTGTCATTCTGATAGTATTCATCCTTGCTCTGCACATACTTGGCATCGAAGCGCAACAGTCCTTTCGTTCCCAGCGCCATGCCCACATTGGCACCGCCCCAGATCTCTTTGTTCACGATGTAAGGCGGCTTCACCTCGTCGAAAAATGTGGAGAATCCGCTGAAATAGTCCCACCGGTTCAGCGTCACAGCAGGTTCAATATAGAGCGGGGTGCGCGAGCTGAGGTCGGCGCGCCACTTCAATTGGCCTGAGGTGTAGAACTTGCCGAAGCTGCCGGTTCCCTTGATCTGGCTGCTCTTGCGCCCGAACATGTTATAGCTCGCCGATAGCATCCCGGTATTGATGGGCCGCGAACTGAACATGCCGCCGAAGCGTACCTCCAGTTGGCGTTGCCGCCTCACCCTGATGTCCAAGTCGAAATTGCCATGGGTCTTATCGTAATTGGCCCGGGGAAAGAGCCCGCTGATGTTATTGTCCGCGTATAGCCGGAAATAACGGGGCTTAAGTTGACCTACAGTGAGCGGCTCGTTGCGCTTGTTCACCAAGCGTTCGCAGTACGTCGACTCGCTCTTGCTGATCCCATCAAAGCTGATGTTGCCAAAGACCACAGGCGGGCAACGCAATTTGAACCTTGCTCGGCGGGCCGCCAATTCGGCGAGGTCTTGGCGACGCTTCACAGCGGCCTTGATCTCCGGCATGCGCGCCATGGCCGCTGCATAGCCGTCCTCAATGGCTTGCTTCGCACTGGCGAAATCGAACAATGAAACTGAGGTCTTGGGCTCGATGATGATGCCTTCGGTGCACGGCATGTTGTAGTCCGTTGGCTGCATCATGATGGCTTTGAGCTGGCTCATCAGGTCGTCCTCGGTGGGAGGTGGGGCATTGTAGGCCACGTTGCTACCGATGATAAAGTCCGGTAGGAACGCGTGATACATCACGTCCGCTGGGAAATTATTATACATGCCTCCGTCCATCATCAGGTCGCCGTTGATGCGGATGGGGGTGAAGTAGAACGGATAGCTCATGCTGGCGCGCACGGCAACGGCGAGGTCGCCAGAGTCGAACACCACCTGCTTCCTGGCCGTGATATCCGAGGCTACGCAGCGGAAGGGCACGAAGAGGCTGTCCATGTTGTAGTCCGCTGCGGCGGCGGCTCCGGCGAAGCTGTGCATCTGCTCATAGTCTATAAGCACGGGCGAGCGGAGGTTCGTGGGCAGTGAAAGCTGCAGCGTGGTATCAACGTTCACGCTAAGGCTGAGCATCGAGGCGTCCGGCGCATCCTGCTTGAAATAGTAGGTGAACGCAGGTTCCACGCCACCTTGCGCCATCTGCTGATAGAGGTCGCTTTGGAAGAGCGAGTCCATTTGGGCAGGTGAAATGCCTGATGCGTAGAGGGCGCCAATCAGCGCCCCCATGCTGCTGCCTGCGATGTAATCGATGGGGATGCCATTCTCCTCCAAGGCCTTCAGCACCCCGATATGCGTGAGCCCCACGGCCCCGCCGCCGCTCAGCACCACGCCTATACGTTGCGCCTGCGCGCCAAGGCCGATGCACAGCGCGAGGATCAGACAGTGGAAACGTGACATCGGTGCTCTTACTCGAAGGATGGGTGGGTCGCAAAGGTAGTTTCCACCCTTGCGCACTTCCGGGCGGTTCAGTGGGCCAAACGATCGATCAGCACTTGGAAGTATTGCGGCGATCGCAGCAAGCGACTACCATACCAGCTGAAGGCCTCGCCATCCACCAAGAGTACCGTGGTTCCCGGAAGCACCATGTTCACGGCTGGAATATGTTGTTCCTGAAAGGGGAACGGTTCGCTGGAGAGGAGTACCACATCGGGGTCGAGCGCTGCGAGTTGCGCATTGTCAAGCTCCGGATAGCGGCCGGCTTCCTTGTTCGTGATCCCGGTGAATCCGCAGCGATCCAGCATGTCGCGGATGAAGGTGTCTTCCCCCGCTATCATCCAGGGTTTCTGCCAGATGAAATAGGCCACCGAGAGCGGGTCGGTCAAGGGCTGAAGTTTTGCGAATGCTAAACGGACCCCGTTGCCGATCTCTTCCGCCTTTTCCTCGGTCGATGTTATCAAACCAATTTGTGCGATCATATCCAGCGCTTCATCGAGGTTCTTCACATCACTGATCCACACTGGGAATTCCCTTTCCAGCGCCTCGATGTCCGCTTGTGCGTTCTCCTCCTTGTTGCCGATGATCAGGTCCGGCTTCAGTGCGCGGATCTTCTCCATGTCCACTTCCTTGGTGCCGCCCACGCGTGGTTTCGTGCGGAACCATTCCTCCGGATGCACGCAGAACTTGGTGATGCCGACCACGCGATCTCCGAGGCCAAGATTGAAGAGCAACTCTGTTTGTGAAGGAACGAGAGAGATGATGCGCTGCGGGTGTTCCGGCACGTGGACAGTGCGGTGCATCTGGTCTTTGGCCTGCATCAAGCTTCCAACCAAACAATCGTTCCCAACGGAACATCCAATTTGGCAAGCTCATCTTCCACAAGAATATTCTGAGGAGTTGTCATCGCAATGCCGCGTAGCGTTGTGCGGATGATCGATCCGTCTGGGCGAACTAACTTCAGTGAAGCTCCGATGCGAAAACCAGCCAAATGTTCGGATGGACCCGGAGAGAGGACTAATCCTCGATGCGTGATCAGGAAGGCGTCTGTTACAGTAAACAACCGAACCAACTGTTCACCATCCTTCGTCTTGCTCATTTAGCTACTTCAGCTTCCCGATGATATCCTGCTTGGTAATGATCCCGAACGTCTCGACTCCGCTCGACATGACATCCGGATATTTCACCAGAACCGCTTGACTCCCGTTGCCGAGCTGCTTCGCGATCTCCGCCAAGGTGGCTTCAGGTCCTACTATCGGCAGGGGCTTGCCCATGAGCACACGTGCCTTTTGGTGGCGTACCTCAGCATCTTCGAGTATGGCGTCGAAGAGGCGCGCGTCGGTGATCGTCCCGACGGGAACGCCGTTCTCCATAACCGGTAGCTGGTCGATGTTGTGCTTGCGCATGCGATCGATGGCGAGTAGCACCGGTTCATCCGCTTCCACGCTCACGAGTTCCGTGTCCTTTCCCTTCAACAGGTCGCCCGCAGTAGGTTTCTCTTCAACAAGGAATCCGCGCTCGCGCATCCAATCGTCGTTGAACATCTTGCCGAGGTAACGCGTGCCATGGTCGTGGAAGATCACCACCACCACATCGTTTGGCTTCAGCATTTTCTTCATCTGGATCAGGCCAGCGATCGCTGCGCCCGCGCTGTTGCCAACGAAGATGCCCTCGTCGCGGGTGATCTTCCGCGTGTAGATCGCGGCATCGCGGTCTGTCACTTTCTCGAAGTGGTCGATCACGCTGAAGTCCACGTTCTTCGGGAGAAAGTCTTCACCGATGCCCTCGGTGATGTACGGATAGATCTCGTTCGGGTCGAGCTCGCCGGTCTCTTTGTACTTGGTAAAAATGGATCCGTAGGTGTCGATGCCCCACACCTGGACCGCAGGGTTCTTCTCCTTCAGGTAGCGTCCCGTGCCGGTGATGGTTCCGCCGGTTCCCACTCCCACCACGAGGTGTGTGATGGTGCCGTCGGTCTGGTCCCAGATCTCCGGACCGGTGCTCTCGTAATGCGCCTGTCCGTTGCTGAGGTTGTCGTACTGGTTCGGCTTCCACGCGTTGGGCGTCTCTTTTACAAGTCGCGAACTCACGGAATAGTAGGAGCGGGGATCTTCGGGATCCACGTTGGTGGGGCAGACGATCACTTCGGCCCCGAAAGCGCGGAGGGCGTCCACCTTTTCCTTGCTCTGTTTGTCGGTGGTGGTGAAGATGCACTTGTAGCCCTTGATGATCGCGGCCATCGCGAGGCCCATGCCCGTATTGCCGCTGGTGCCTTCGATGATGGTGCCGCCGGGCTTCAGCGCACCGCTCTTCTCCGCGTCGGCGATCATCTTCAGCGCCATGCGGTCCTTGATGCTGTTGCCGGGATTGAACGTTTCAACCTTCGCCAATACGGTGCAGGGCAGGTCGGCTACGATGCGGTTCAATTTCACCATGGGCGTATCGCCAACGGTGCTCAGGATGTTCTCGTGGATCTTCATGCGCCGCGAAAGTACGGACGTGCAAATAGTCTGTTCCTACCACAAAGGACACGAAGAGCCAGCGCAATTGCTTAGTGCCCTTTGCGGTATTCTTCTTTCTCTACTCGAAGCGGATCGCCTTCGCCGGCGCGATACGCGACACCATCATACTGGGGATCACCAAGGCCAGCACGCATACCAGCAGCACGCCGATGTTGAGCGCGATGATCGGCCCTGCGGAAAGGTCCACAGGCACCTTGTCCACGTAGTAGCTTTCGATGGGCAGGCGGACGACGCCGAAGTGTTTCTGCACCAGCGCAAGCCCGATCCCAAGTACATCGCCGAGCAGGATGCCGATGCCGAGGATGTAGGCCGCGTCGATCAGGAAGATGCGGCGGATCATGCCGTTGCGTGTGCCCAAGGCCTTCAGCACGCCGATCATGTTCGTGCGCTCGATAATGATGATGAGCAGCGCGGAGGTCATGTTGATGATCGCCACGATCACCATCAGCACGATCACGACGATAACATTGGTATCGAGCAGTTCCAACCAGGAAAAGATCTCTGGGAAGCGCTGCCGTACCGTGATGGTCTGCAGGCCCACACCGATCTCCCTGCTGTAGATCATGTCGTCCATGTTTGCGAGGTCGCGGAAATCCTTGAGTGCCACTTCGAAGCCACCGCAATAATCCTTGGAACTTCCTCCGCTGGTGCGTGTGGAGATGGCCAACGCACTTGCAGGAAGACAGGCTGTGAAAGGTGCATTCGGCTTGGCCCGCAACGTGACCCAGGCAGTATCCGGGAGCGTGCCGCCATTATCGCTCACAACGAGCATCAACGTGGTGTCCTTCGCGGTGCAGATCACATGCGGACCGGGACCGTGCAATTCGCTACCGGGCCAAGCATAGCTGTAAGATCCATCGCCGCCGAACGCCAGTCCTTTGATGCGGACACCATCGCTGCGGTCGCTGTCCGAGACCATTATCTGCGCCTGTAATCCCCATTGCGCGAAACGTTGGATGTGCGCGATGTCGATGTAGACCAGTTGGTGATCCACTTTCTCGAGCCCGGTCTCGTAGATGCCCACTACGCGGAACTTGCGCGGGCGGATGTCCTCGCGGCCCTTGATGAGGTAAACGGTGAGTGTGTCATTGAGGCCCTGCTCCAATCGCTTGCGCACCCAGTTGCTGATCAGCACTTCGGAACGCACGCTGTCGTCGATGTCGAGCACCCTTCCTGCGATCAAGTGCTTCTTCATGAACGTCCAATCGTGGTCCGCACCGACGCCCTTCACCACCACGCCCTGGATCTCCTTGTCGGTCTCCACGATGCCGGGCTTCAGCGCGAAGATCTGGATGTGGGCGATCCCCTTCACGGTGTCCAGCGAAGGGTAGAAGGGCTGCGCGATCTTCACGCGGGACGACTCTTTGGGGTCGGACTGCGTCAAGGGGACGATCTCAATGTGCGAACCTGCGCCCGTTACTTTGGCCCGCACTTCGCCTTGGAATCCCGTACTGATACCAATAGTGAGGATCATCACCGCCATGCCGATCACGATGCCGAGCACCGCAATGAGTACGATGGGCCGCGAAAGGCGGTCCTGCCGATCCCTGTCGCTGAGGATGCGGCGGGCGATGAAATGTGCGAAACCCATGAGGAACCCGGCGAAGATAGCCGCGCTCATCGCGCTCCTCGGCTGCAACGGCCCCGGCAACGCGCAAACACCCGCGACGCCTGTGGAGGTGCCCGGCTATGCGAACGCACGGATCCTTGCGGGGGCCGGGCGCACCGACGTGTACATCCCGCTGATCCGGGGGAAGCGCGTGGCAGTGGTGACGAACCAGACGGGCATGATCGGGCAAACCCATCTGGTGGATTCGCTGCTGTCCATCGGAATGGACGTGGTGAAGGTCTTCGCGCCCGAGCACGGCTTCCGTGGAGATGCGGACGCAGGCGAGCACGTGGCGGATGAGCGGGACAAGCGGACCGGTCTTCCGGTGATCTCACTCTATGGAAAGAACAAGAAGCCGCAACCAGCGCAGCTCGCCGACGTGGATGTGGTGGTCTTCGACATCCAGGATGTCGGCGTGCGCTTCTTCACCTACATCAGCACGCTGCATTATGTGATGGAGGCGGTCGCCGAACAGCATAAGAAGATGATCGTGCTGGATCGCCCAAACCCCAATGGTTTTTACGTTGACGGACCGGTGCTGGATACCGCGTTCGCATCTTTTGTCGGCATGGATCCGGTGCCGCTTGTACATGGGATGACGATAGGCGAATACGCGCGGATGGTCAACGGGGAAGGTTGGCTGAAGGGTGGTGTGAAGTGCGACCTCACGGTGATCCCCTGCCTTGGCTATGCACATTCGAGCTTCTACGAGCTTCCCGAAAAACCTTCGCCCAACCTGCCGAACATGTCAGCCGTGTATCTCTATCCCGCACTGGGCCTTTTCGAGGGCACAGTAGTCAGCGTGGGGCGCGGAACGGACCTGCCCTTCCAATGCATCGGATATCCGGGGTGCACCCTTGGTACATATGCGGTTACGCCGCGCTCCATGCCAGGCGCGAAAGATCCGCCATATAAAGACAAGACTTGCACAGGGTTGGACCTCAGTTCCTATGGTGAATTTTACAGTCGCTTGGCCCCGCAGCTCAACTTGGAATGGCTTATCGGCATGTATTCGGCAAGCACGGATAAAGCACATTTCTTCACCTCCTTCTTCGATCGGCTCGCTGGTGGCACCGCGCTGCGGAAGGCCATCATCGGAGGGAAGAGTGAAGATGATATCCGGAAGTCGTGGCAGCCCGGATTGGAGAAGTTCAAGGCGATGCGGAAGCCGTATTTGCTTTATCCGTGAGGCGGAGTTGTCAGTTATTCGTTGTCAGTTGTCCGGCTACCGACCGATCTCCGACCCGCCCCTGACCCACGCTATTCAGGCGAGGTCAGAGGTCAAACTGACAACGAGCAACTGACCAACCGAGAACTGAACGATCCCAAAGAGAAACGCCGCCCTCGGTTACCCGGGAGCGGCGTTCGTTCTTACTGAGGTTGCTTAGTGCTTCTCGTCCTTCACTTCCTCGAAGTCCACATCGGTGACCTCTTGGTCGGCGTGCGCGCTTTGATCGGCTGCACCGTTGGCATTCGCACCATTGGCTTGGCCTTCTTGGGCGGCCTTGTACATCTCTTCGCTGGCACTGGAGAAGATCGTGTTCAGCTCATTCATCGCGGTGTCGATGGCCGGGATGTCCTGAGCTTCGTGCGCCTTCTTCAGCTTGGCAACGGCCTCTTCGATGGGGCCCTTCTTGTCGGCAGGGAGCTTGTCACCGAATTCGGAGAGTTGCTTCTCGGTCTGGAAGATCAGGCTGTCCGCTTGGTTCAGCTTGTCGGCCTTTTCACGGGCGGCCTTGTCAGAATCCGCGTTGGCCTCGGCTTCCTTCTTCATCTTATCAATGTCCTCCTTGCTCAAGCCACTGCTGGCCTCGATGCGGATACTCTGCTCCTTGCTCGTGGCCTTGTCCTTTGCGCTCGCGTGCATGATCCCGTTGGCATCGATGTCGAAGGTGACCTCGATCTGCGGGGTTCCGCGGCGTGCAGGCGGTAAGCCGTCCAAGTGGAAGCGACCGATGGTGCGGTTGCCGCTCGCCATGGGCCGTTCGCCTTGCAGCACGTGGATCTCCACGCTGGGCTGGTTGTCGCTGGCGGTGCTGAAGGTCTCGCTCTTCTTTGTTGGGATGGTCGTGTTGGCTTCGATAAGTTTGGTCATCACGCCGCCCATGGTCTCGATGCCGAGGCTCAGGGGTGTAACGTCCAATAGCAGCACGTCCTTCACCTCACCGGTGAGCACGCCGCCTTGGATCGCAGCGCCAACGGCCACCACTTCATCGGGGTTCACTCCCTTACTGGGCTCCTTGCCGAAGAATTTCTTCACGGCCTCTTGGATGGCAGGGATACGGGTGCTTCCGCCCACGAGGATGATCTCGTCGATGTCGCTCGTCTTGAGACCGGCGTTCTTCAGCGCGCTTGCGCAGGGAGCGATGGTGCGCTTGATCAACGGATCGATGAGCTGCTCGAACTTGGCGCGGCTGAGAGTGCGCACCAAGTGCTTCGGGATACCATCCACCGGCATGATGTAAGGCAGGTTGATCTCCGTGCTGGTGGTGCTGCTCAGCTCGATCTTCGCCTTTTCAGCGGCGTCCTTTAAGCGTTGCAGGGCCATGGGGTCCTTGCGGAGGTCGATGTTCTCGTCCTTCTTGAACTCGTCGGCCAACCAGTCGATGAGCACTTGGTCGATGTCATCGCCGCCGAGGTGCGTGTCCCCGTCTGTGCTCTTCACCTCGAAGACGCCGTCGCCCAGTTCGAGCACGCTCACGTCGTGGGTGCCGCCGCCGAAGTCGAACACGACGATCTTCTGATCCTTGTGTTTCTTGTCGAGGCCATAGGCCAACGCTGCAGCAGTAGGCTCGTTGATGATGCGACGCACCTTCAGACCGGCGATCTCACCGGCTTCCTTGGTTGCTTGACGCTGTGCGTCATTGAAGTAGGCGGGCACAGTGATCACTGCCTCGGTCACCGTGGTGCCGAGGTAATCCTCGGCTGTCTTCTTCATCTTCTGGAGGATCATCGCACTGATCTCCTGCGGGGTGTATTGGCGGTCTCCTATCTTCACACGTGGCATGCCGCCATCGCCGCGTACTACTTCGTAAGGTACACGTGAGATCTCCTTGGCGTCCTCCTCATAGGTATTGCCCATGAAGCGCTTAATGGAGTAGACCGTGTTTCTAGGGTTGGTGATCGACTGGCGCTTGGCCGGGTCGCCCACCTTGCGCTCGCCGTTCTCGACGAAAGCGACAATACTGGGTGTGGTGCGCTTGCCTTCGCTATTCGCGATCACGACAGGCTCATTGCCTTCCATAACGGCCACGCAACTGTTGGTGGTGCCGAGGTCGATCCCGATGATCTTGCTCATGATTCTTGGTTTATGGGTTTTGGGAACGGTTACTCGCGCCCGGACTTTTTCTGTTTCGCCGCGCGTTCCTCAACTGCCGTGCCAGCGGAAGTCAGTCTGACAGATGGCAGGAACAGCGCGGAAGTGGCTGAGAAACCACTGCCAAAAGGACAGCGGACGAAGCTCCGAGATCAGTTGCAACCGTAGGGCGGGCTGCTACCGGGCACGCAAAAGAGGAGGCCTCCGGTGTACTGGCCTTGCACAAGTTCAGGGACTGTGCTGGCATCGAGCGACTTATTCAGCTCTCTGAATCGCCGCGTCGTGAATAGACCATAGCCATTGGTCACATTGGTAAAGGAGGGGCGGTCCTCCACGATGCTGGAGATCGGGCTGTTCAGCTGCAGATAGGTATGAAGGTCGTTGCCGGACACAGCCCATATGATATCGACCCCACGAAAAATCCGCTGCGTGACAGCCGGGTTGTTCCCCACCTTCAGACCCACGGTTCGGAAGAAGGCTTCACCATCCATGTCTGCAGACATCGATTCATTACCGGCTGTGCTGTTGCTCACGAATGTCCCCAGTGGCTGAACGAAGCTCTTGTGCAAGGTGTCCGTGGGTGTCACTTCATCCCAGTTGAAGCGGTAGGAGATCTCATAGCGCTTCCCGTTCACCGAAGAGTTCCACTTGATCTGTTGGGTAGAATATGCGCCGCCGGTGGCGACCAAGCGAAGAGGCTGGCTGTAGATAGCGCCCGTAGGCTTGATTGCAGCAACGATGGGCGTTTCCGCAGATACTACGTTGCCCTTGGCGGTGATGTCAATCCGGTAGGTGACCGAGGAATCCAGGGGTACGTTGGGGGGGATGGCAGGTGTATTGAAATAGTATAGCTTGTGCGTGGGCCCGGCGAAGATGCCGGGGTCGTGTGTCATGATTGTGTCGTGCAGCGCATACGTGGCGATGGTCACTCCGTTCTTTACAGCGTGTACCTCGGCCTGCAATTGGGCGTCCGTGTACTCGGTGGAATCCGGCACCTGCGCATAGACCAAGGCATTGCCGTTGCCCAAGAAAGCCTTGTTGATCTTCACATACTGTATAGTGCTGTCCGCGTCCAGCAGTGCATAGACGATAGTGTTCTCCATATATGGCGCTGTGAGGTCGAGCTTGTTATTGCAGGAGCCAAGCACCACGATCACAAGAGCAGCCGACAGGAGGCGAGAGGGAAGATGTTGCATCATTACAAGGGGCGCGAAGATAACGACGTGGCCTTGCTGGAAGAATGGCAACAGGCAACGGTGCAACAGGGCCAAGCAGCGGTGGTCCGGCGTGGGCAGGGGAGTAGCTTTGCCCCCATAGACAGACCACCATGAGTAGTGCCGTAAAAGATATTAAGCGGGTGACCACGCACACCTTGCAAGAGATGAAGCAGAAGGGAGTGCCCATCGCGATGATCACCGCCTACGACTTCTCCATGGCCCGACTGCTGGATGGCGCCGGGGTGGATGTGATCCTAGTGGGCGATAGTGCAAGC
>JBEPUG010000074.1:0-16421 GCA_041691695.1 Flavobacteriales bacterium | reverse complement strand
GTGTATAAGAGACAGAAATACGAGTGTGCGGAACTTCATGGGTGTTCGGAACAGTTGATCTCCAGAGAATGTTCGTAGGTGCAAATAAAAATACCGTGGCTCTAACGGGCGTCATCGTTTCGTCCTTTTAGGGAGGGACCGGCTACGGTCAGGCGTCCTTGACTATGGATATCTCCAGTAATAGCGCCACAGATGAAGCGTTCACGATCCTTAACGAACAATTGAAATATAGTTTCACATGTAACCGTTTCATTCCGAACTTTGCACCCCCATGTTGGTGAATAAGGAAAGGTCACTCGGATTCTGGTGTGCGCGAATAGGCCACCAATACTTGGCCTTGCTCAGCGAACGCTTGAGCCACTTGGGATTGGACCGTGGCTACTTCACCTTGGCACTCATCGTGGACACCGAAGGGCGCGTGAGCCAGCAGGAATTGGCAGATGCACTTCACATGGACAAGGTGGCCATGGCACGTTCCATCGACCATCTATGTGAGCGCGGCTTCGTGGAACGCGCCGCCTGTCCGGACGACCGCCGGAAGCATCACTTGAAAGTGTTGCCCAAAGCGATCGCCGCCGTGAAGGAGATCAAGCAGGCCTATGCCGCATTGGACCGCATGGCCTTGAAGGAGATCCCCGCAGCGGAACGCGGGCAACTCCTTCGGCAGCTGCGGGGTGCCTTGGGAAACCTGCATTCGGGATCACAACGACCGCAGAGCACAATGAAGAACCAGCGCACCGCTTGAAATGGCCCGAATGCATCCCTCCCTCTTTTCTGCACTCTTTCCGGTCCTGCTGTTGATCGCGTGCAGTGGTGACAAGAAGAGCGCACCCACTCGCGGTGCCCAAGGACCATTGGAGGTGCGGGTGCAGGTGTTGAAGCCACACGTTCTGGAGAACACCATTCAGACCACAGGCAGTCTGCTTGCGAATGAGGCCGTCGAATTGCGCAGCGAGATCGCAGGTCGCGTCACGGAGATCGGCTTCCAAGAAGGCGGCACCGTGACGAAAGGTCAAACACTTCTGCGCATCAATGACGATGATCTGCAGGCACAGTTACACAAGAGTGAGTTGGCGATCCAGTTGGCTCGGGATGATTCAGGGCGCAAAAAGCAGCTCTTCGATGTGAAAGGGATCAGCCAACAGGCCTACGATGACTCCCGGATCGCCATGCAAAGCGCCCAAGCCGACAGTGCGAACATCCGCGCGATGATCGCCAAGACGGTGATCCGCGCACCTTTCAGCGGCAGGATCGGCCTCCGCCAAGTGAGCGAAGGCGGGTACGTGTCGCCGAACACATTGATCACGGACCTGCAACAGGTCAATCCCATGAAGGTTGAATTCTCCGTGCCCGAGCGTTTCGGACGGGACATCGCGGTGGGCAAGAAGATCATCTTCACCCTCGATGGCGATACCACGCACTATACGGCCGAAGTGTATGCTGTTGACCCTGCGGTGGACATGGACTCGCGCACCATCAGCATGCGCGCCCGCAACCCGAACAGCAACGGCAAGTTGAGGCCTGGGTCATTCGCGCACATCACCGTGCAACTGGCCAAGGAAGCAGCCGCACTGACGATCCCCACAGAGGCACTGATCCCCGATATCCAAGGGCAGAAGGTCTTGGTGATCAAGAACGGGAAGGCGACGAGCGCGCGAGTGGAGACCGGTATCCGCACCAACACCCAGATACAACTGACCAAGGGCGTGCAGCCGGGCGACACGGTGATCACCACAGGCCTGCTCCAACTGCGCGACGGCATGGCCGTGAAAGCGGCACCGCCAGAGACGAACGACATTCTTGATCAGACGGATAGCACCAGTGTTGACGCTGAATGATGAGCTTCGCTGATAGCCCGATAGCCACAAGCTTTAAGCCGCAAGCCACAAGCTGCCCAAGCGCAAAGCTTGAGGCGTACAGCTTGCGGCTTACAGCTTACAGTTCGCAAACCGGTCCTCGCAAATGAATATCAGTTCCGTCAGCATCAACAGGCCCGTCCTCGCGTCGGTGATCTCGATCCTGATCGTGCTGTTCGGCATTGTAGGCTTCAGCTACCTCGGTGTGCGCGAATTCCCCAGCGTGGACCCGCCGGTGATCACTGTGACCACCAACTACACCGGTGCCAACTCGGACATCATGGAGAGCCAGGTGACCGAGCCGCTGGAGGAATCCATCAATGGCATCGCCGGCATCCGTTCCCTCAGCAGCATCAGCAGCGACGGGCGTAGCACCATCACGGTGGAATTCAATCTGGACGCGAACCTGGAGGCCGCGGCCAACGACGTGCGCGACCGCGTGAGCCAGGCCATCAAGACCCTTCCAAAGGATGTGGACCCGCCCATCACCGTGAAGAGCGACGCCGACGCGAGTTCCATCATCAGCATGACGATCCAGAGTGATCAGCGCTCGCTGCTGGAACTCACCGACATCGCTACGAACCAGTTCAAGGAACGGCTGCAGACCATACCGGGAGTGAGCACCGTGCAGATCTGGGGCGAGAAAAAGTACAGCATGAAGCTCCTGCTGGACCCGATGAAGATGGCCGGTTTCGGGATCACCCCATCGGACATCAGCGATGCACTGGCGCGGGAGAACGTGGAACTACCCAGCGGCAGCATCGAGGGCGCCAATACCGAGCTCACCATCCGCACCATGGGTCGCTTGGTAACGGCGGACCAGTTCAACGACATGATCATCCGGGCCGACAGCGGCAACGTGGTGCGTATGCGCGACATCGGGAAGGCCGAGCTCCTGCCGGAGAACGAGAAGACCCTGTTGCGCGGTGACGGTGGCGTGCCCATGGTGGCCGTAGCTATTACGCCGCAGCCCGGCAGTAACTACATCGCCATCGCCGACGCCTTCTACAAGCGCGTGGCGGAGATCAAGAAGGATATGCCATCGGACCTGCGCTACACCATGGCGTTGGACACCACGCTGAGCATTCGCAAGGCCATCAGCGAAGTGGAGGACACTATCGTGATCGCCTTCTTGCTCGTGGTGCTCATCATCTTCCTTTTCCTGCGCGACGTGCGCACCACCCTGATCCCTGTGCTGGCGATCCCGATCTCATTGATCGGATCCTTCTTCATCATGTACATCGCGGGCTTCAGCATCAACATCCTTACGTTGCTCGCCATCGTGCTCGCCACGGGGATCGTGGTGGACGACGCTATCGTGGTGTTGGAGAACATATACGCCAAGATCGAGGGCGGGATGCCCCCTATTGAAGCGGGCCACAAAGGCAGCAAGGAGATCACCTTCGCGATCATCAGTACCACCGTCACACTGGCTGCGGTGTTCCTTCCCATTGTCTTCCTCAGTGGTCTCACCGGACGTTTGTTCCGCGAATTCGGCGTGGTGGTGGCAGGCTCCGTTCTCATCAGCGCAGTGGTCTCGCTGACACTGACGCCGATGCTGAGCGCGCACTGGTTGAAGCATCGCGAGAAACCCAGCCGATTCTACGCCAGCACCGAACGTTTCTACCGGCGCCTCACGGACGGCTATTCAAATTGGTTGGCCAAATTCCTCGAGAACCGCTGGCTCGCCTTCCCCATCATGCTGGTCTGCGTTGGTATGATCTGGTTCATCGGAAAAGCCATACCCACCGAGCTGGCACCGAACGAGGACAAGAGCCGCTTTCAGCTGATAAGCACCGCGCCGGAGGGTACCAGCTTCGACCGGATGGACCAGTACATGTCCCACATCATCGAATTGGCGGATACGATGAAGCAAACGGCGAGCACTTTGGAAGTGACCGCGCCCGGCTTCGGCTCTTCTGTCAGCACCAACACCGGTTTTGTTCGTGTAACGCTGGTGGATCCCGAGGATCGCACCATGACACAGGACCAGCTGGCCCAACGCACCAATGCCTTGGCCCAGAAGTTCAATTTCGCGCGAACGTTCGCGGTGCAGGAGGCAACCATCGGTGGAGGTCGCAATGCCGGCCTACCGGTACAATTCGTGATCCAGGCACCGGACTTCGATCAATTGCGCGCCGTGATACCCAAGTTCATGGAAGTCGCCCAACAGGACCCCACGTTCTCCGTGGTGGACCTCAACCTGAAATTCAACAAGCCGGAGTTGAATGTGGAGATCGACCGCGACCGTGCGCAGGCCTTGGGCGTTAGTGTGCTGGATATCGCCCAGACACTCCAACTCTACTTCAGCGGGCAGCGCTTCGGCTACTTCATCTTCAAAGGAAAACAGTACCAAGTGATCGGACAGGCCGCTCGCGACAATCGCGACAAACCGCTGGACCTTACCAGTGCGTACGTTCGGAATAACAAGGGCCGGTTGATACAGATGGACAACCTCGTCCACCTGGTGATGCGCAGTAATCCGCCGCAACTCTTTCGATACGACCGATACGTGAGTGCCACGGTCAGTGCCAACCCAGCGGAAGGCAAGACCTTGGGCGACGGTATCGCAGCCATGGACCGCATTGCCAAAAAGACCTTGCCGGCCTCCTTCAGCACTTCTCTCGCAGGCGTGAGCAAGGAATTTGCCGAAAGCTCCAGCAGCTTGACCTTCGCGCTCTTACTCGCGCTGGTTTTGATCTTCCTCATTCTCGCCGCTCAGTTCGAGAGTTGGCTGGACCCGCTGATCGTGATGTTCACCGTCCCCCTTGCCATTGCGGGCGCAGTATTGAGCTTGTGGCTAGGCGGGTACACCTTGAACATCTTTAGCGAGATCGGCATCATCGTGCTTATCGGTCTGGTGACGAAGAACGGTATCCTCATCGTGGAGTTCGCCAATCAACAGCAAGAGCGCGGACTGCTGCGCACAGCTGCCGTGGCCGATGCCGCGCGCCAACGTTTCCGCCCCATCCTGATGACCACCTTGGCCATGACGCTCGGTTCACTCCCTATTGCACTGGGACTTGGCGCCGCCTCGAAGAGCCGTGTTCCAATGGGCGTGGCCATCGTCGGCGGCCTGCTCTTCGCGCTGATCCTCACACTCTTTGTGGTACCCGCACTCTATAGCTGGATGGCCAGCGGAACGGATGATCCGGAGAAGGCGCACCTGCTGCATTCGGACACGAACGAAGTCTCTGCAACACCACCCTTTGACGCATGAGACGGACCGCCTTCGCCATAGCCGCCGCGTTTGCGCTTCCGCTTGCTGCTCAGCAGCTCACAGCGGATGAGGCCGTGCAGATCGCCTTGCAGAACAACATCGGAGTGCGCATTTCCAAGGCCTCGGCGGAGATCGCCACCTTGGCCAACAACCCCGGTGCCGCTGGTATGCTTCCTAGCCTGGATGCAATTGGCGCATACAACGTGAACAACTCGGCCGCAAGACAAGAGTTCTTTACCGGTCCGGACCGCAATGTCGACAACGCCAACACCAAGGCGCTGAATGGCGACGTGGAGTTGAACTGGACACTCTTCGACGGACTCTCCATGTTCGCCACGAAGGACCGGTTGGAAACGCTCGAGCTTATTGGCAAGGTGCAACTCCAGCAGGACATGGAGTCCACGACCTATGCTGTGCTCACGACCTACTATCAGCTTGTTCAGTTGGAGAAGGCGGTGGAAGTACAACGGGAGGGCATGCGTGCATCGCGAGAACGACTGCAGATCGCCGAGACCGGCGAGCGGGTCGGTTCCTCTTCCGGACTTGAGCTCGTGCAAGCGCGCTTGGACCTGAGCACGGACAGCGCCCAGATGCTGAACTTGACACAGCAAGTGGCCATGGCGCGCACCACATTGAATACACTGCTTTCGCGGGACCCCGGCACCGCATTTCAGGTGGACACGGTCATCCCTCCCACTCCTCCGCTCAATCTGGATACACTGCGGCGTTCGGCCCTAAGCGCCAATACCACTTTGCAACAGGCACGCGAGGAGCGTATCGTGGCGGACCAGACCGTGAAGGAGCTGCGTGGCGTACTGCTGCCTCGAGTGGACGGGTTCGCGTCCTATGGATATTATCGCACCACTTCCGATGTCGGCTTCCTGAAGAGCAACCGGAATATCGGACCTCAGTACGGGCTCACCGTGAGCGTGCCGCTCTTCCACGGCGGGGTGAACAAGGCCGTGACACAAGCGAAGCTCGCCGGTGAGCAGGCGGATCTCACCTTGGTACAGGCCCAACTGGAACTGGAGCGGAACCTGCTCGACAGCTGGAACAATTTCAACAATGCGAATCAACGCGTGGCACTGGAGGCCGACAACCTCAAAGGCGCTCGTACCCAGCTTGACGTTGCTTTGGAGAGCTACCGGATAGGCGTGACGACGGCGGTGGAGTTGCGGGATGTTCAGCAATCGTTGATCGCTGCGGAGAACCGTTTACTAATGGCGCGATATGAGGCCAAAACGGCTGAATTGCAGATGCGCTGGCTCGCGGGCACTCTGCTGTGATCCGCTTTTTATTTGCTTTACGGCCACTATTCGGCAACGTCACGGCCATGCACCCAATGAACTTCGCCTTGTTGCTGACCCTCGCCATCGTTGGATGCGACCCTTCGGGGAAGGTACCCACCGACCCTTCTTCCATTCAGACTGCCGCCTCCACGGACACGGCTACGGTCGACAGCACGCAGATCGCAGGCATGGCAATGCGGCACCCCGTGGAATGGCACCTATCGAACTCCGATCCCGCGGCATTGATATTCGACACCGGCGACACTTTGCCAATGCATGCGAAAGACCTGCGCCTCGTCAGCCAAGTGACATCGCCATTGGGGAAACCTTGGTTCATCTTCAGTGGCATCGACAGTGAGGATAGCGACGGACTGCGTGCGCTATTCGTGGTCTCTCCGGGCGATAGCCTGACCAGAGGCATCCAGCATTCATGGCACATGCCCGGGCGGTTGGTGGACAGCACCAGCGTGGCGACTTACTACGAAGCCAGTGTCTTCGCCGGTGAAGTCCTGCGCGATACCATTGGTGTGGTCTGGTACGATCGTTCGTTGATGCCTGATGGTCAGTGGCGCTTGAACACGACGCTTCTCCAGTTTGGCCGGACCGGACCGGATACGATCATTCTTTTCGGTCAAAGTCGCAAGAGCGCCACGATAGCGCTGGCAGTGAAAGGCAAATGCCGCCCTTTGACGCCGATCGATCAGCGCACCGCTTCGCATTGACCATGTCCCCGATGCCGTCGCCATGCGGCACCTAAGGGCTTCATAGCTTCATCAAACCGGCGACCGATCGCGACTCGATGATCATTTCGAAGTCACGGTTGGTCTATCCGGACCCCCCGGCTTGACCTGTGATCGAGACTGTCTCTGGCGCGAAGAGCTCCTTGGCCAAGCGCGCATCATGGCCATAAACATCATCGCGGAAATTGAGCCTTCCCTTACTGTCCACCCACGCGGTGAAGTAGCCGATGGTAACCGGCATGGGAGGGTGCACCTCCACCATTCGTTCCACTCCGGCCTGCATGGCCTTGTCGATGGCAGCCGGCGTCCAGGTGCTATCCTTCCGCAGAAGATACTCCGCCAACGCCTTCGTATCGCTCAGGCGGATACAACCATGGCTGAATGCGCGCTTCTCCGGAATGAACCTGTTCTTGGCCGGGGTGTCATGCAGGTAGATGCTGTATTCGTTGGGAAAAAGGAATTTGACCAAGCCCAAGGAATTCTCAGGCCCCGGGCGCTGCCTGATCAAGAATGCCCCCCCACCTTGATAGGTGTTCCAATCGATGCTGCTTGAAGGGACAACATGGCCACCGCGCACCACCTCCATGCGATTCTTGGCTAAGTAGTTGGGATCGCGCCTCATGCCTGGGGCTATTTCGCTTTCCACGATGCTTCTGGGAATGTTCCAATACGGTGCAAAGAGGATCGTGGAAAGTTTTCCGCTGAAGATCACCGTGTGGGTGGCCACTGCACCTACGACAACCTTCATGTCCCATGTGTCCTTCCCATCCTCGAAGACGTGCAAGCGATACTCTGGTATGTTCACCAGTAGAAAGTCCTTCGGTGGTGTGGGAGTCACCCAGCGCAGCCGCTCCATGTTCACCAAGATGGTACGGATGCGATCGGCGATCGGAACATTCAACGCTGCCGAAAGCCCTGCATCCAATCGACCAGTACCCTCCAACCCATGCCGTTCTTGGAAATTGACCACGGCCTTGAAAAGAGTGCTGTCCATGGTACAGGTGATCGAGTCGGAACCCAGGTCGCCCAAGAGGTAGAGACGATGACGCAGCGCGCAGAGCTCCTGTACGGGATCACCCATGGAGACTGTGGTGTTGCTAAAGGCGAAACTATCCTGAGGTGCTTCTGCCTCGGCCATGTAGTACCGTTGCAGCTGGCGTTTGAGTTTCTGATATTGCGGATGCACAGGTTCGATCAACGCGAGGTCAGTGCGGCCCGCCACCAGAGAATCCAGCAGCATGGTGTAGTTCTTCTTACGGCGAGGGATGTACCAATCGAGTTCGTGCAGATCGCCTTGGACATACCCTCCATACTCCTTCTGTGCCATGCGGAAGAACTGCGCGGTGAGGCTCAATTCCACATGCACGCGCATGCTGTCGCTCTTGGCCGTGTCAGCACGCGCCTCCGCGAGCAGCTTTCGCCATGGATCCGCCACCGAGTCATTGTCCGAAGGGTCCAATAGATTGAGCATGGCATCCGCGGTGGTGGAAAGGCTGTCGTTCACATACCAAGCGAATTGCTGGCCACGCCCAGTATAGAATTCCCGTATCTCGCCCGAATCAGATCGGTACTGCGGGTTCCGCGTTAAGAAGCTGATCACATCCACGCTGTCCAACCGCAGAGTGGTGTACAGCTTGGTTGTCTCGAACACCGAGTTGATCGCCTCTGCTTGCTGGGATATAGTGGAGGTTGCCGCAGGCTTCTTCCCGCCGCAGGAGACCACCATCAGCGCAATGACCACTGAAAAAATGAAGGATCTCTCCACGCGCATGTTGGACATTGTGCAAAGGTCGTATGGGTGGAGGCCCAAGTAATGCTCGACATGCTTCGGTCTAAGCCGAAGGTCCGGTCCTACTTGGTGAACATGTAGAGCAACTGTCCTTGAAGCAGGTCGATCACCTCGGGCATCACCTCAGGGGCCACAGCAGGGCAGCCGAAACTGCGACCCAAGCGGCCATGCGCCGCAATGAAGTCCGCACCAACATAATCTGCACCATGGATAATGATCTCACGGCTCCCGGCGGAGGAATTCACACCTGCATCCAGTCCCTGCAGCAGCAAGGCCTCCCCGTGCTTGGGGCTGATGATCTTCTCCCCCACCCGGTATAGGCCCTTGCTGGTCTGCAACGAGCCGCTCGCGTTGCTCACCGAAGTGCAGTAAAGTTCGCCGGAGTTCTTGCCGTGGGCCACCCAAGTGCGCATTAAAAGCTTGTGTGCGTCGAGGTTGATAATGTAGAGTCGCTTCTCGGTGGAAGGCCGGGTTATGTCCGCTACAGCGATGATATGGCCAGCCTCATGGTGTGAGGCGCAGCTTTGATAGGCTTTCCGGAAGGCATCCTCATTCATGGAGCCCACTAGGCCACAGTCGGCAAAGAGGGCGTCCACCGAAGTGCTGGAAGCAGCTTCAGTCAACTTGGGATGCGGCGCTTCCGGCGCAGCACTTGGTGCAAGTACGCCAAGTAAAGTGATGAAAAGTGCGGAGAGAAAGGTCATGGACGGTCCACGAAGTTAACGGGGGTAAGCGCCGCATAGTGCAAGCGCCGATAGAGACCCGCATCTTCATGATGGATCTCGTCCCAGATCTGACCGAAGTCTACTGACCAAATAATTATACCATATCGTTTGACCAAATCGTCAAACCATTTATATTTGAGCCCTCAATGGAAACGACGGACGCTGAAAAGCGCATTCTGAAGGCTGCCCGCAAGGTGTTCGAAGTGGACGGATTGACGGGGGCCCGCATGCAGCATATCGCGGACGAGGCCGGTATCAGCAAGGCCTCATTGCACTATTACTTCCGCAGCAAGGAGAAGCTCTTCGACAAGATCTTCGACGAGTACATGGAGCGCATCATCCCGCTCTTCAGCACGTGGCACGACGACGGTGATGATTGGCAACCAAAGGTGCGGAAGTTCATGCACCAGCTTGCGGATGTATTTCGGGAGACCTCCGTCCTCTTCCTCATCCAGGAGATGCGCCGGGACCCTGAAAAGCTGGAGGTGCAATTGGCCGCCAAGCGGAAAAAACCCAATGCCTTCGTGGCCTACTATCAGCGCCTTCGCAAGGATGGACTGGTGCGTGATACGGATCCGCGCGTCTTCGCCCTCGCCATGCACGGCCTCTGCGCCTACCCCTACATCAACGAACCCATGATGTGCGGTGCGTTGCGCATGAAGCCCAAGGAATACCTCGATTTCCTGGGGTCCTATGTCGAACAAGCCGCCGAGATCGTGATCCTTTCCATGAAAAAATGAGCCCTTTTCGCACCTCCACATTCCTCCTGCTGCTGAGCGCGACCGCGCTTTCCGCGCAGACCACCATCACACTTGACCAAGCTCGCCAAGCGGCGCTGGCCAATTCGCCCAACACCACCGACAAACAGCTCTACCTGGATGCCGGTGAACTTCGCTCCAAGACCGTCGGCGACAGTTGGCTGCCACAGGTGAAGGCCGTGGCCCAAGGCACCTATCAAAGCGAGGTCACCGAGTTTGATCTCAGCGCGTTAGGGTTCCCAGCCATCGTCATCTCCAAGGATCAGTATCACGCGGGATTCGAGGTACAGCAGACCATCTATGAATTCGGTGCCACGCATGCCCGGCGCGATCTCGCGACCACCACTGCAGCGGCGCAGGCTGCGGGATCCGACGTGGCGCTGTTGAACGTCACCCGCCAAGTGGATCAGCTCTACGCGAACGTGTTGCAGCAGCAGGCCGGACTGCAGATCCTTCGCTCCCGCTCGACAGACCTGGACGCGCAACTCGCGCAGGTCTCTTCCGCTGTGCGCAACGGCGTATCACTGCGGAGCAACGAGGAAGTGCTGAAAGCCGAATCACTGACGACCGAGCAACAGATCGTTACCACAGCAACGGCTTTGGCCCACAGTGTCAGCGCCCTTTCCATCTGGACCGGCCTGCCTATGGACACCACCATGACCTTCGCACTCCCGCCAGCGCCGGCCCCCATGGCTTTGGGCACGCGTCCCGAGCAGCGCGCTTTCGCCCTGCAACAGACCGGGACGGACCTGCAAGCGCAGTTGATCCGCAAGCAGAACCTGCCGCATTTCGGCGCCTTCGGCAACGGCTACTATGGCCGCCCCGGCTTCGATTTCTTGAACAACAATTTCCGCACCTATGGCATCGTGGGCCTCGGCATCAACTGGAACATCGCGGGCTATTACACCCAGGGCAAGCAATTGAAAGAGAATACCATTCAGCAAAACTTGATCGACGACAACAAGCGTCAGTTTGAGCTGCAGCAGGCCACGGATCTCGACAAGGAGGAAAGGGATATCGTGAAACTGGACCGCATCGCCGAACTGGATTCGGGCATTGTTGCCAGCAAGACATTCGTCCGCGAAGCCGCGTCCAGTCAACTGGAGAACGGCGTGATCACCGCACAGGATTACGTGACCTACCAGAATGCACAGGATGTGGCCAAACTGAACTTGGAACTGCACCGCATCCAAGCAGTGATGGCACGCATCGACCACCTATTGACACAAGGCAACTGAGCCGCAACGCGGAACACCACATGGCAACGCAAGAAGAAGTACAAGAGAAGAAGTCGAACCCGAACCGCAAGAAATTGCTGATCGGTCTCGGCGCAGTGGCGGTGATCGCCGTCGTCGTCTACATCATCCTTTCCATGGGACATGAGAAGACGGACAATGCGCAGTTGGACGGCAACATCGTTCCGGTCCGTGCCAGCGAGGCAGGCTACGTCACCGATGTTCGCTTCAACGATAACCAACGCGTGAAGAAAGGCGATACGCTGGCGACCATCCGCACCGATGACTACGAAGCCATGGTGGCGCAGGCACAGGCCGGCTTGGCCAACGCCAAAGCGAGCTTGGAAGGCGCAAAGTCCGGAATGACGATGGCCGACCAGAATGCCAACGCCAGTTCGCTCAGCAGCATGGCCGCGCAAGAAGGCGTCTCCACTGCGGAAACGCGCCTCCGGAAAGCACAGCAGGACATGGCCCGCGTGAACGCCATGGCCAAGGACAATGCGGCCACTGCGCAACAAGTGGACGCCATGACGGCGGAAGTTGATGTGGCCAAGGCCCAAGTTGAAATGGCGAAGAAGCAGACCAGTGCAGCGCAGGCCATGGCCGGTGGATCACGCACGCACGCCAAGTCCCAACAGTCGCAGATCGATCTTGCGCAGGCCATGGTGGCGCAACGTGAGGCCGAATTGACGCTCGCGCAGATCCGCTTGGGGAATACCGCCATCACGGCACCCTTTGACGGTATCATCAGCAAGAAGGCCGTGGAATCCGGACAATTCATCAGCGTCGGTGCGCCCATCTGCGCGGCCGTGGACATGAACAACATCTGGGTGACCGCGAACTTCAAGGAGACCCAACTGGATGACCTGAAGCCGGGGCAGCCTGTGAAGGTGGAAGTGGACGCCTATCCGAACCTCGACCTCACCGGCCATGTGGTCTCGTTGAGCGGCGCCACTGGAGCGCGCTTCTCCCTGCTGCCTCCTGACAACTCCACCGGCAACTTCGTGAAAGTGACGCAGCGCCTTAGCGTACGCATCAGCCTGGACACACCGCAGGACAGCACTGTGCTTCTTGCACCCGGACTCAGCGTGGTCGTTGACGTGAATACCAAGGGCTAAGGGATGGCCAAGGTTGAAACAGCGGAACGCATAGCGGAATACCCGCCGGGAACAGCGCGCACCATGGTGGTGACGGCCGCCATCATCGCGGCCATGCTGCAGCTCATCGACCTCAGCATCGTCAACGTTTCGCTGCGCGAGATCGCAGGAAGCATCGGCGCAACCACCACAGAGATCGCATGGGTCGTCACCGCATATGCCGTCAGCAACGTGATCATGATCCCTTTGGCGGGCATGTTCTCGGACCTTTTCGGCCGCCGGAATTACTTCACCATCAGCATCATCATCTTCACTGTCGCCTCCTTCTTCTGTGGGATGGCGCACAGCTTGAATTCGATCATCCTTTGGCGCTTCATCCAAGGCCTTGGAGGTGGCGGCCTGCTCACTTCCGCACAGACCATCATCGTGGGCGCGTATCCGCCGGAAAAACTGAGTATGGCCAACGCCATCTTCGGCATGGGCGTGATGATCGGCCCTACTCTGGGTCCCACCATCGGCGGTTACCTCACGGACAACTTCAGCTGGCACTGGATCTTCCTCGTTAACATCCCCGTTGGCGCACTCGCGGCCTACCTCTCCTGGACCTACGTGCATGACAGGCCCGGCGCGGTCAAGCCGAAAAAGATCGACTGGTGGGGTATCGCTTTCCTGGTCATCGGCGTGAGTACCCTTCAATATGTACTGGAGGAAGGCGCGCAGGACGACTGGTTCAACAGCCCCTTGATCGTCGTCCTAAGCATCACCGCCGCCTTGGGTCTTATCCTCTTCGTCTGGTGGGAATGGCGCAATCCTACGCCCGCCGTGAACGTGCGACTTATGATGGAAGGCAACATGCCTATCGGGGGTATCCTCAACGCTATTCTTGGACTCGTTCTCATGGGCACCGTCTTCGTCTTCCCGCTCTTCGTGCAGATCGGCCTCGGCTGGACGCCCACCATGACAGGCACCTTCATGATACCCGGGGCATTGGCCACCGGGGTGGCCATGGGATTGGTGGGACGTTGGCTCGGAAAAGGCGCGGACCCGCGTGGCATCATCGCCACCGGTATAATTATGATCGTCGGGTTCGGTTATCTGATGTCGCGCAGTTCGCCCGGCAGCAGCGAGGCCAGCTTCTTCTGGATCTTCATCCTGCGCGGCGCTGGCATGGGCTTCATGATGGGGCCCATCCTCACCATCTGCCTGCAAGGCATGAAGGGCGCGGACATCGGGCAGGCATCGGGCCTCACCAACATGATCCGCCAGATCGGCGGCGCGGCTGGCATCGCGGGCCTCAACATCTTCTTAACGGACCGTGGCGCGGTACACAACAGCGACATGCTCAGCGGCGTGAGCATCTACGATCCAGCCGCGCAGGACCGCATGTCCGGTCTCATCGGCAACTTCATGAATTCAGGCTACTCGATGGAACAGGCCCAATCCATGGCCTATCGTCTGCTGGACCTCTCCGTATGGAAACAATACAGCATGATCGCCTACAACGATGTCTTCCTGCTGGTGGGCGTTCTCACCGCGGTCTGCCTGCCCTTGGTCTTCTTCGTGAAGTTCAAGAAGGCGAAGCCAGGCACGAAGGTGGCGATGGCGCACGAGTGACCGAATTGTTTGGACGCGGTAAGGGGAACTGGAGGACACGGGGAAAACAGGTCCTCCAGTTTCGTTTCAACTGTTATATCCCGAGGTGACAACGCGGCGTTGATCATCTATCGCTTCTATTGCTTCTTCAGCCCTAAGGCTCAACGCTACTTTATAGGCAAGGATCTTGACCGTTCCATGGGTCCTTGAACGATCCGGCAGTGGAGGTTTTTCGTAGATCCCGCATGATCCGTTCACCATGGGCTGCACGCTCATACAAGACCACCACAAGATGAAAACCAGATCGTACATCCTATCGCTCATCGCTTTGATCGGGATCGCAAATGTTGGATATGGACAAGCCACCTACATGATCAAAAGGACCAAGGATGTCGACGTGATACTTCAGGGCACCTCCACCTTGCATGATTGGCATATGGACGCTAAAGACGTTACCGGGGAGGCGCAGTTTGTAATCAAGCCCGGCAGTAAGACCGAACTTGCCTCTGTGCGGTCGCTAACCTTCTCGGTCCAAGTAGAAGATCTGAAAAGCGATAGCAAGGGACTTGATAAAAGCGCCTATAAGGCCTTGAAAACCGAGACCTACAAGGATATCCGCTTCACGCTCACTTCCGCCACGGTCTCCCCCGAGACAATGGGATATCTGGTGAAGTCGCGCGGCAAACTGACCATTGCAGGGGTCACGAAGAAAGTTTCGCTGGATGTGCATTGTGTCCCCAATGACGATGGAACGATCGCGTTAGCTGGAAAATATAAATTGAACATGACCGATTACAACGTCGTTCCTCCAACGTTCCTGTTTGGCACCATGTCAGCTGGGGAATCGGTAACCCTGCAAATTGCAGCGGTCTATGCGACCCAGCAGGCAACTTGACCTCACTCTGAAGTGATCATTTCAGTGGATATAGCCAGTTCTGGGATCAGTTAGGACAAGTTCAATCAAGGATGGTCTTGAATGGATCATTCACGTTGCGTTGCCTAGGCTACGCAACGTGATCGATCACAGCGCGATCGTCAAGATCCTCTGCCCTTACCGGCCCAGAGGTTCTCGAACAATCCAGCAGTGCGGGTGTTTCATAGTGACGACCTGATCCCCCCTGTAGCAGCTTCCCATAGACCCCGATACATGAAACTCCACATCAAATACATGGTCAGCTTGCGTTGCAAGCTTCTCGTGAAGGAGGAGTTGATGAAACTAGGGCTCCACTTTGTGGTCGTGGATCTCGGGCTGGTCGAGATACGTGAGGATATCACCGGTGAGCAACGCCGCCAGCTGAAAGAGAACCTGCTCCGCTCAGGGCTTGAGTTGATGGATGACAAAAAGAGCATCCTGATCGAGAAGATCAAGAACGCGATCACGGAAATGATCTACGGTTCGGAAGAGCTCCCTAAAGAGAACTATTCCGATCACCTGAGCAGGAAGCTAGGATTTGACTACACCTACTTGGCCAATCTGTTTTCAGAAGTAAAGGGGATCACCATCCAGCACTTCATCATTCAGACCAAAATAGAAAGAGCAAAGGAGCTTATCCTTTATGATGAACTCTCACTTTCCGAGATCTCATACAAGCTTCACTACAGCAGTCCGGCACATCTTTCCAATCAGTTCAAGAAGGTCACTGGCCTGACCCCTTCTTTCTACAAGCAATTGAAGGATAAGCGCAGAGCCAACTTGGAAGACCTCGACGACGGTCCGGATACTTCTGCGATCCGTCCGGCTGCGTGATCGGGATCTTCTCCCACTGAGCGCATGTCGCTCCACCCGCTTGCGATGCGGGCCTTCCCTCTCCTACTAGTTGCAGTGCATGCGTCTCCTGTTGGCGGTGCATGGGTCGTCGCAGCTCTGATCCCCGGTCGGATGATAGTCCCATTGGAGTTCGGTTTACATGACTTTCATCAGATGTGTGATACATGTAGATCATAGCAATAGATGTGTAATACTCAGGCTATCCAAGCAAATGACCTTTGTACCGTCACTCAACGCTAAACCCAAACACGATGTCAACCGCACTCGTACCCGAAAAAAAGGCCACCTCGAACGCTTCATCTTCCAAAGGTCAGTCAACCATCAAAGGTCTTGTTAATGGCTGTCTCTTAT
>JBEPUG010000073.1:0-16451 GCA_041691695.1 Flavobacteriales bacterium | reverse complement strand
GTCCACAACTTGGGTTGGAGCCCGGCCCCAGCCGGGTGACTTCTATTTAGTCGGCCCCAGCCCACCCTGAAATGCCGCCAAGGCAAGTCTCATCCGTTCCTCCCGTTCGCCGCTGATGATCCTGTAAGGTTTCCCCAGCGACTTCAACGTCTTTTCATACACGGCGAAAAGCCGGTCGCGGTCGTGCGGATTCTCGCGTTGCGGATCGAACTCCCATGGGATATCCGGACTGCACAACAGCCAAAGCTCATAAGGACGCTCTTCGGTCTGTTGTACGATCCACGGATCGCTGCGGCCATACTTCTCGTCACCCCAAATGCGGATGGTGATGAGGTCCGTATCACAGATCAAGAGATCGGCCCCGAGCCGGCTTGCGCGCTGCTCCTCTTCTTCGGTGCGCAACTGCAACTCACCGATCGCACGCAGGTCGCTTTCACGATAGGAACGCTCCAGACCTTCCAAGTATTCCCGCGCCATCTCGGGCACCCACGGCGCATCAAAATGCACCGCGAGGGCTTGCGCCAAGGAGGTCTTCCCGCTGCACTCGGCACCCGTCACCACGATCTTTTGCATGCTGCGAAATAACTTCACCCACGTCAGGCAGCGACCTGGATCATTGATCTGTCCATGTAACTAAACCATCCTATCCCATGAAACGACCATTCCTCTCTCTTCTCGTTCTTTCCGCCACTATCAGTGCGAATGCGCAACTCGCCCCACAAACAGATGCACCGTTGTATCGTCACATGGTGGAGGTGAATGCCCAATGGAAAACGATGGATCCTTCCTTGGCCAGCGATAGGCGACCGGTGCATTTCACCAATGAGGCCGAGCGCATCGCCATGCACCTCCACTTGGTGGATGGCTATCTCCGCACTCACACTCCGCAAGGACTTTCCACCACGGCAGCGGCAGAACGCGGTCAGTTGTTGAACTACCTTGGTAACTATGCGGACCGCGGTCTCTTTCCGCAGAACCACTTACTGCCCTATCGCAATCCGGTGTTCATCGATCCCCAAGGAACAGCCTGCGCGGTGGGCCAATTGATCATCGAAAGCGGACATCGTGACCTTGCCGAAGGCATCAGCCATGAGATGAATTTGGCCTACTTGCACGACATGCATCGCACGGATGTAGACCAATGGGCGACCTCGCATGGCTTCGCCGAGGATGAACTGGCGTGGATCCAACCAAGCTATCCGCCAACCACGGTGTGGAATGCACTAGGCGGGGGAACGAACGGAACGGTGAACGTGCTGCTGCGGACCGACGCTGGCAACTTGGTGGTGGCCGGTGTATTCACTCAAGCCGGAGGCGTGATGGTCAACAACGTGGCACTTTGGGACGGCAGTGCATTTTCCGCTCTAGGAGCTGGGGTGACCGGAACGATCACCTGTGGTGCGGTCATCGGTAATGACATCTATCTGGGTGGATCAAGTCTCGGTGGGAACAACGATCTTGCGCAATGGAACGGTACACAATGGGCCTATTCCTCCGTATTCTCCGGCAACTTCCCGCAGATCTTCGCGCTGCACGTGCATAATGGCAACCTTTACGCCGCGGGTGCTACTCAGGGCTTTGTCGGCACGGACAAATACGTACGGGAGTTCAACGGGGGCCTGTGGCAGACGGTTGGCAACAACTTCAATGGTTACGTGACCGCGTTGGGCTCGCACGACAGCTATATCGTGGCAGCCGGATATTTCACTGCCACTACAGGTGTATCGAGCATTAGCGCCATGCACGTGGCCGAGTTTGGCTCTTCCGGTTGGACCCAAGTAGGTGACGGATTGGATGCACCGGTGCATGCCCTGCTGGATGTGAACGGCACCTTGTTTGCCGGTGGTGACATGTTCAACGGCTCGACCTCGACTTTCGGCATGGCCAGCATCGATGATGGAGCAGCATCGTGGGATGGGCTAATGCCGGGGCTTGCTTCTTACATCACCGAGAATACCGCAGTGACCGAGGTGAGGGCGCTGACCACTGACGGGGGGTATGTCTATATCGGCGGCGGATTCACGCTCACGCAGATGACCGTCTTCGGCAGCAACGTCGCGCGGTTTGAGGGCACGGCGGATAGCTTCACGCCGATGGCCGACCTCGACGCCCCCGTCGATGCCTTGATGAATGATGTGAACGGCCTCATCGCTGGTGGCTCATACAGCCAGAACAGCGGCACCCAGCTTCCCTTCCTCGCACAAACGCAGATCTCCACTGGGATCTCTGGTACAGTGCTCACACAAGGTGTGACGCTATTCCCGAACCCGGCGACCACTGAATTAACGATCACTTTGGACCAGAACATTCCTGCCAATTCCACGGTGGAAGTGGTGGATGTCCAAGGAAGGTCGATGATCAAGCGCAACCTCATCCAAGAATTGACCACGCTGGATGTTTCGCAGTTGATTCCCGGCAATTACATCGTTCGCACAATGATGGACGGTGTCGCACGGACGAGTTCCTTCGTCAAGCGCTGATCGCTTCCGCGCGCTGCTTCGCCAAGGCCTTGCCCCATTTCATTAGGCCGACCATGGATAGCACGAGGTACATGCCGTTCAGTAGCGCATAGCCTTGGTAGCCGATGCGCCAGTTGAGGTAGACGGCCACGCTGTCCGCCAGGATGAAGTACGCCCAGTTGGCGATCATCTTCCGCGTCATCATCCACGTGGCGATAAAGCTGAACACGGTGACGAACGCATCGAGCTGCGGGAAGTGGCCATCGAGGTATTGCGCCAAGAGCACATAGATAGCGTAGCTCAACAGCAGACCTGCGACGATGAGGATCGCATGGAACCTCAGCGACTGCGTGCGTATGCCTTTCTCCTGGTCATCGCGGCCCCAGCTCCACCAGCCGTAGACCGCCATGGCCACATAGTACACATTCAGCAGGCCCATGGCCCAAGTGTGCGCCAACGCATAAAGCCCAACGCCGATCACGCCGGCCACGAAACCTAGCAGCCAACCGATGCGCTTCTCATAGGCGATGCACAGCGTGAAGCCCACGTTGAGCACTACTGCGGTCCATTCCAAGATATTCAGGACCACAGGGGCGATCGGCATGGCGCAAAGAAAGGTGGCTTCCGATCCTGATGCGTTCACTCCCCGCAATTGCAGGGTTGGGAGAAGAAGATCTTCACCGAGGGCAAGAGCGAACTGATGCGATCGATCTCGTCCTGCTTGAAGGCGATCACTCTCAGATCGAGAAAGCGCAGCGAACGCATGCCACTGATCTCATCGGGGAAGTCCGACAGATCGTTGCTCCAGAGGTCGAGCGAGAACAATTCCTTCAGGCCGCCCATGCACTTCGGTAATCCTTCGATCTGGTTCTGGTGCAGGTCCAGACGCTTTAGGTGTTTCCACTGGCACACGGAATTCGGGATCTCGGTGAACTTGTTCTTGCCCCCGCTGAAGTCCTGCATGTATTGCAACTCGTTCATCCAGCCGGGCAACTCCTTCAACTTGTTGCGACCAAGATCAAGTGCGTTCAGGTTCTTCAGCTTCCGCACATCCTCCGGCACCTCCTTCAATTTTTGGTGGGAAAGATCGAGGCGATAGACACTGTCCGGATGCTGAAGCGCGCGCGCCAAACTGTGATACGTCTTCACCGTGTCCAGCTGTGATTGCGTGAGCAGCTGCGCCTTCGCGGAAAGGCCGACCACCAAGGGAAGAAGAAGGAGGAACCTAAGCATGTCGATCGTTCGCAAGGACCCGCAACGCATGCGTCTTGTCCTTCGCCAGTTCGGCCTTTAACGTATCAAGTCCATCGAATCGCATCTCGCCGCGCAACCAATGACGCAGATGCAGCGTTATCGGTTCGCCATAGATATCGGCATTGAAGTCGAAGAGATGCGCCTCGATGGTGCGGGCGCCGTCGGTCACCACGGTGGGGCGCACACCGATGCTCATCATGCCGTCGTATTCACCGCGCGCAGTGGTGGCGGTGATGGCATATACGCCGTCGGCCGGGATGAGTTTGTAGGGATCGCTCCCGCCCACGTTGGCGGTGGGCCAGCCGATGGTGCGACCAAGCTGATCACCCTTAACCACCACACCATTGATCATGTATGGATAGCCCAGCAGTTGGTTGGCGCGGTCCACCTCCCCTTGCAGCAACGCTTCGCGGATCTTGGTGCTGCTCACCTTCACGTGGTCGATCTCCCGCGCCGGGATCTCCTCGACCATGAAATCGTAAGCCTCGCCTAGCTGCTTTAGCAAGTTGATGTCGCCCTCGCGGTTGCGGCCGAAACGATGGTCGTAGCCGATCACTACGGCATGCACCCCTAATGCGTCCACCAGCACATCGCGGACATAATCCACTGCATGCATGCGGCTGAAGCTCCGCGAAAAGGGCACTACCAGCAGATGGTCCAGTCCGGCGGCCTCTAGCAAGGCGTGCTTTTCCGCTTGGGTATTCAGCAGGCGCAGGTCGTTGTCATTCGGATAGAGCACCATCCGCGGATGAGGATGGAAGGTGAAGAGCACGCTTTCGCCCTGTTCCCGTTTGGCCACGGCCCGCAATCGGTCCAGGATCACTTGATGCCCTAGGTGGACGCCGTCAAAAGTGCCCGTAGTAAGCACGGGGCGCTTCACTCCGGAGAAGCTGGCGATGTCCGTATGGATCTTCATGTGCTTGTGTGGTGCAAGGGCTGATCACCACCCTGCGAAGGACGCAAATCTCCGAAAGGGTGGCCCGAGCGATGGTCATCTTTCCGGAGAACATCACTCTCGCTATGTTGATGAATGGCGCGTTGCGAACCTATCGTTGCACAGATATCATTGATCATCAACCACTTGTCGCAGGGCCTAACAGAGTGATCATCAACATCCTTCCTCCATTTAAGATCAAGTTCTACCTTCGCGCCCGCAAAATCAGGGGTGATCAACCCCGCCCATATTGAACACCATGTCCAAGCACATCGGAAAGGTTGTACAGATCATCGGACCCGTGGTCGACGTTCGCTTCGAGGCCGGGAAGGACCTGCCCAACATCTATGACGCGCTGCACATCACGCGCGCCGATGGTTCCATCCTCGTGCTCGAGGTGCAACAGCTCACCGGTGAGGACACCGTGCGCGCCGTAAGCATGGACAGCACCGACGGTCTTGCACGCGGCACTGAGGCTGTGGGCCAAGGCCAGCCCATCACCATGCCTACGGGCGACAAGGTGAAGGGACGCCTTTTCAACGTGGTGGGCGAGCCTATCGACGGCATGAAGCCCGTGGAAGGTGGCAAACGTGCCTCCATCCACCGCAGCGCACCGAAGTTCGAGGAACTCACCACCAGTGCGGAGATCCTCTTCACCGGTATCAAGGTTATCGACCTCATCGAGCCCTACTCCAAGGGCGGCAAGATCGGTCTGTTCGGCGGTGCCGGCGTGGGCAAGACCGTGCTGATCCAGGAGCTGATCAACAACATCGCCAAGGGACACAGCGGTTATAGCGTGTTCGCCGGTGTGGGTGAGCGTACCCGCGAAGGGAACGACCTGCTTCGGGAAATGATCGAGAGCGGCATCGTGAAGTACGGCGAAGCTTTTACCGAAAGCATGGAGAAGGGCGGCTGGGAACTCGACAAGGTGGATTACACCGCCCTCGAGACCTCGCAGGCCACATTCGTCTTCGGCCAAATGAACGAGCCCCCCGGAGCACGTGCGCGTGTGGCCCTCAGCGGCCTCACCATCGCGGAATATTTCCGTGACGGCGACGAGGAGAGCGGCGGTCGCGACATCCTCTTCTTCGTGGACAACATCTTCCGCTTCACCCAAGCCGGTTCCGAGGTGAGCGCGTTGCTCGGCCGTATGCCGAGCGCCGTGGGTTACCAGCCCACCTTGGCCTCTGAGATGGGCGCCATGCAGGAGCGTATCACCTCCACCAAGCGCGGCTCCATCACTTCCGTGCAGGCGGTGTATGTGCCCGCGGATGACTTGACCGATCCCGCGCCTGCGACCACCTTCGCCCACTTGGATGCCACCACGGTGCTCAGCCGGAAGATCGCCGAGCTCGGCATCTATCCCTCTGTGGACCCACTCGATTCCACCAGCCGCATTCTTACTCCCGCCATCGTCGGTGATGTGCACTACGACTGCGCCCAGCGCGTGAAGGCGATCCTCCAGCGCTACAAGGAACTCCAAGACATTATCGCCATCCTCGGCATGGACGAGTTGAGCGAAGAGGACAAGCTCACCGTGGGCCGCGCCCGCCGCGTGATGCGCTTCCTCAGCCAGCCCTTCTTCGTGGCCGAGCAGTTCACCGGTATCTCCGGCGTGATGGTCTCCATCGAAGACACCATCAAGGGCTTCAACATGATCATGGACGGCGAAATGGACGAGTACCCCGAAGCGGTCTTCAACCTGAAGGGCGGAATCGAGGACGTGATCACCGCTGGCAAGAAGATGCTTGCCGACGTAGCGAAAGCTTGATCATGAGGCTCGAGATCATCACCCCGGACAAGGAGCTCTATAAGGGCGAAGCCAAGTTCGTCAGCGTGCCCGGTGTGGACGGCAGCATGGGCTTCCTCGACCACCACGCCCCGCTCATCACCGTGCTGAAGGCCGGTAACGTGGAGGTGACAATGGCCGACGGCAAGAAGCATGACTTTCCCGTGAAAGGTGGTGTGGTGGAAGTGAGCCACAATACCGTGATGGTATTGGCCGAGTAAGTTTTTTGCATCACTGAATATTGGGAACGGCGCTCGCAAGGGCGCCGTTCCGCATTTCCGCTCGCGCCATCGTGCCATGCACTTTCTTTGACCGGCCATGGGCACGCTCGGCTACTACATCGCTCTTCCCTTTCTCTACGGCATCGCGTGGTTGCCCTTCCGAACGCTGTATTTGCTGAGCGATGTGGTGTTCGTTCTCATCTACCATGTATCCGGCTATCGCAGGAAGGTGGTTCGCATGAACCTGCGGAACAGCTTTCCCGAAAAGAGCGTTGCGGAGCTACGGCTGATCGAATACGACTTCTACCGCTGGTTCTGCGATCTGATCTTGGAGACGGTGAAGACGCTCGTCATCACCCCGGAGGAAGTGGAACGGCATGTGGCGGTCGAAGGCACCGAGGTCCTGCGGAAATACTTTGATGCAGGAACGAGCATCATCCTCGTGATGGGCCATTGGGGAAACTGGGAACTCGGCGGTGCGCGATTCAGCCAGCTGCCATTCCACAAGTTGAACGTCATCTATCATCCGCTGCAGGAAAAACATTTCGACGCGTTGATGATCCGCATGCGCACCCGCCTTGGCAACGGCCTGTACCCGATGAAGGAGACCGTGAAGTGCATGCTTCGCGATCGCGGCCAAGCGACCGCAACGGCCTTCATCGCAGATCAGACGCCCTCACCGGAGCAGGCCTACTGGACCACATTCCTCCATCAGGCCACGCCCGTATTCCGCGGAACCGAGACCATCGCGCGGAAACTCGACCGGCCCGTGGTCTATCTCGGGATCGATCGTCCCCACCGCGGACAGTATGTAATGCGATTCGAAGACCTGGTCCCGGATCCCAAGAACACTGCGGAAGGAATGATCTCCGAATTGCACACGCGGCGCTTGGAAGAGGACATTCGCCGAAGACCTATCATCTGGCTTTGGACGCATCGCCGTTGGAAGCATAAAGCACCTGATAACTTCACCGCGTCGAGCAACGTCCACCTGCGTTAACTTTGTGATCATGCTTCAAGGCAAAGACCTCATCCTAGCCACGCGCAAATTTGCCACCGAGTATCGTGGGCGCAGTTGGTGGCACGTCATTATCACGCTGGTGGTGCTCGCTGCCGGCTACACGGGCGTGTTCATGCCCACGCCTCTATGGGCCAAGGTGGTCTGTGGTGTTCTGGTTGCCCTCACCTTGAGCCGAATGTTCGTGATCTATCACGATTTTTTGCACCAGAGCATCCTTCAGCACTCCAAAATAGCGCGCGGTCTCTTCACCGTTTTCGGCTGGTATATGCTCGCCCCGGTCAGTATTTGGGAACGCAGCCACAATTATCACCATGCCCACAACAGCAAGCTGTATACCAGCAGCATCGGTTCTTTCCCCATTGTGACCAAGGAGAAGTACCTGGCCTCTCCGAAGGGGGAGCGCACTGTATACATGTTCATTCGGCACCCGATAACTATAAGCTTGGGCTATATCTTCATGTTCCTCTATGGCATGAGCATCAGGTCCTTGGTGACCAACACTGGCAAGCATTGGGACAGCATAGTGGCTTTGGTCTTCCACTTCGCTATTGGTACCGGTATCTTCCTATTGGCGGGATGGCCAGGACTATTGATCGGATTCCTTCTTCCGTTCATCATCAGCTTGGGTCTGGGTTCTTACCTATTCTATGCGCAACACAACTTCCCAGGTGTGAAATTCGCCGAGAAGGATGGTTGGACCTATCACGATGCGGCGCTCGCCAGCAGCAGCCATATGCGCATGAGCTGGGTGATGCGCTGGTTCTTGGCCAACATCGGCTATCACCACATCCACCACCTCAATCCCCGCATCCCCTTCTATCGCTTGCCGGAGGTCTATAAGGCCATTCCGGAACTGCGCGAAGCGCAGACAACGAGCCTGCTTCCTTGGGACGTGATCAAGTGCCTGCGTCTGAAGGTATGGGACACCGCCAAACAACGTATGGTGGGCCGTCGCGAGATCTACGCGTAAGCATTCCGCCGTTTCAATAGGTCAGCGCTTACCCGAGTTGCCAACGGTGTGTGCTGTTGATGAACGGCGCTGCGTCATACGCCGCCGCTTCTACCTTCGCCCGGTCACCGAACGAACCTGACCGCACCACCGACCATGCTGGTATTGGAGAATATCGTGAAACGCTACGGCGATCATCTCGCACTGGATGGTGTGAGCATGGAAGTTCCACAAGGCAAGGTCTTCGGCCTGCTTGGCCCCAACGGAGCTGGAAAGACAACCCTCATCCGCATCGTCACTCGCATTACCGGACCGGATAGCGGCCGTGTGCTTCTCAATGGCAAGCCAATGACCGAGGCCGATGTGGCCACCTTGGGCTACCTGCCTGAAGAGCGCGGTCTTTATAAGAAGATGAAGGTCGGCGAGCAGGCGCTGTATCTGGCGCGGCTCAAAGGGATGAACAAGCAAGATGCCACCCTTAAGCTGAAGGAATGGTTCGCCCGTTGGGAGATGTCCAGCTGGTGGAACAAGAAGGTGGAAGAGCTGAGCAAGGGGATGGCGCAGAAGGTGCAGTTCATCACCACCGTGCTTCACGGACCGCAACTGGTGATCCTCGATGAACCATTCAGCGGCTTCGACCCGATCAACGCGGAATTGATCCGCACGGAGATCCTGCGCATGGCTGCCGATGGCGTCACCGTAATGCTGAGCACCCACAACATGGGCAGCGTGGAGGAACTCTGCGACCACATCGCGCTGATCGACCAGAGCAAGGTGGTGCTGCACGGAGCGGTGAAGGACATCCGCAGGCAATTCAGCGATTCGACATATAAGGTGGAATTCCAAGGCTCACCCGTGGCCTTCGCCAATGCCTTGGCCTACCATGGCGAATTGATGGATCCAAAAGAGGAAGGCACCTACTGCACCGCCCGCGTGAAACTGCTGCACAACGCCACCTTGAACGACATGCTCAAGGCCACTCTTCCCGTGGCGCAGATCCTTGGCGTGCATGAGGAAGTGCCCCGCATGCACGAGATCTTCATCCGCGCAGTGAGCGAGGAACAACCCGCCGCGGTAACGACCGGCATGACCGAATGATGCGCAACGCAACACCACGCAAACCTTCCTGAACCATGGGCAAGATCGGTCTCATCATCTGGCGGGAGTTCATCACCCGCGTGCGTAAGAAGAGCTTCCTCATCATGACCCTCGTGGGGCCATTGTTGCTGGTTGGCGGCATCTCCTTGATCGTGTACCTCGGCATGCAGCAAGGCGGCATCCAGAACATCGTGGTGATCGATAAGGCGCAATTGCTCACGAACAAACTGCAGCAGACAGACGACATCAAGTTCTTCTATGAGCCGGCGGATATGTCGGACTCCGTTTTCAAGGCGAGCCCTTACAGCGCCATGGTGGAGGTGAATCCCTTGATCCTGGAGAACAACACCATCCAGATCTTCTACAAGGACCTGCCCAGCCAGACCGTGCAGAACTACCTCTCCAACCAGATCGAGAAAGTGCTTGAGAAGGAGAAGCTTCGCGTGAACAATGTCGACCCCGAGGTCTATCAGCGGATCAAGACCGCGTTGAACGTGCAGCTCTTCGACATCGACAAGCAGGGCAAACAATCCTACGACCAGGTCAAGGCGGGCATCGGTTTCGCTTTCGGCTACCTCATCTTCATCTTCATATTCCTCTACGGCGTGCAGGTGATGCGCGGCGTAATGGAGGAGAAACAGAACCGTGTGGTGGAGGTGCTGATCAGTTCCGTGAAGCCCTTCCAATTGATGATGGGCAAGATCATCGGCGTGGCCATGGTGGGCCTGACGCAGTTCCTGCTTTGGATCTTCATCTCACTGATCCTTGGCGGCATCGGCCTCAGCTTCGCGAAGGACCAGATCAGTGCCTCTGCCGTTCAGCAAGCCGCTGCACCTCAGATGAGCACTCAATTGGAGGCACAGTTCGCTCAGGGCACCACGGTGCAGAAAGATGATGATTCAAACAAGCAGCTCAGCACGATGATGGACATCTGGCACGACCTGCCGATCGCGAGGATCCTCGCGCTCTTCCTCTTCTATTTCCTCGGCGGTTACCTGCTGTACAGCTCGCTCTTTGCGGCGGTGGGCTCGGCAGTGGATGCAGAGACGGATACCCAGCAATTCATGCTGCCCATCACCATCCCGATGATCATCGCCATCTCCATCGCGCAGACTGCGGTGTATAATCCGGACGGTCCAGCGGTCTTTTGGTGCTCGATCATCCCATTCACCTCACCGGTGGTGATGATGGTGCGTATCGCGACGGGCAATGCCTTCGACCATCCGGGCGAACTCGCATTGAGTATGGGCCTGTTGATCGCCACCTTCATTTTCACTACATGGCTCGCTGGCCGCATCTACCGCACCGGCATTCTCATGTACGGCAAGAAGGTGTCCTGGAAGGAGCTGGGGAAGTGGTTGTTTTATCGCGGATAGATTCGAGTCGTGAGTCCTTGAGTCGTGAGCCTTGAGTCCGGCTCTCGACTCACAGACTCACGACTCAAGACTGCACTCATGAAGCTTGCGGTGATCGATCTCGGGACCAACACCTTCAAGCTGTTGGTTGCTTCGCGTTCCGCTGAAGGAGCGATGGTCATTCATCACAAGGAAGAAGTGCCGGTGAACCTCGGACGCGGGGGGATCGAAAAAGGTGTGATCGCGGAGGACGCTTTTGCAGGGGGCCTTGAAGCATTGAAGAAAATGCACGCCAAAGCGCTGGCGCTGGGCGCGGAGCGGATCCAAGGATTCGGCACCTCGGCCCTTCGCAGCTCGCGCAATGGTGGAGATTTTATCCGCCGTGCGAAAGAGGAGATCGGAATCGAGGTCACCATCATTCCAGGTGAGGAAGAAGCTGGACTGGTGCTGGAAGGCGTTCGCCAGGCGGTGGCCTTTGGAAAGAAGCCGATGCTGGTGATGGACATCGGCGGGGGCAGCACGGAGTTCATCCTCGCCACCGATCGCTCGCTCATGTGGAAGCACAGTTTCGAACTCGGTACCACGCGTCTGTTCGAGCGCTTTCCATCCATCGACCCAATGAGTATGGAGACGCAATTGCGCATGGCCCAGCACATCGATGCCCAACTGGAAGCGCTCTGGTCCGTGGTGGACAGACATTGGCCCTCGACCCTCGTCGGTTCCGCAGGCTCCTTCGATTCACTGGCCACGATGATCGCAGCCCGTCGGGGAACGACCTTGACTCCCAATGCCGCCACGCTTCAATTCAGCGGTGCTGAATTCGATGCGGTGAAAGATGAACTCTTTGCAATGACGCGTGCAGAACGTCTGGCCGTGGACGGTCTCCCCGACTTCCGTGTGGATACCATCATTCCGGCGATGGCGCTCATTGACCGTGTGCTGTTGCATGGCATCACTGAACTCCGCTGGAGCCGCTTCTCACTGAAAGAAGGAGCCGCCGCTCGGATGTTGGCCTGATGCCGAATGCAAAAGGGCCGCCTTTCGATCGAAAGGCGGCCCTTGCAATGCACGATTCAGATCACTGCTTCACGAAGGAGCGCACCAAGCGCCGGCCATCAGCGAGTCGGATCTGCAGCAAGTACCGTCCGGTGTTGAGTGCGGAAACGTTCAAGGGGAGGTTTTCTGCTTGCGTCGCTTGTGACATCAAATTCCGTCCGGTCAGATCGAGGACATCCACTTCGGCCAATGGCTGGTCAGCAATCAAATTCAGTACATCGGTGGCAAGTGTGGGATAGACGCGAAGGCCGACGGACGCCTGTGCTTCTTGGATCCCTGCATTACCATTAAGTGCGCCGAATGAAAGATCGTCAAAAGAAATGGTTGTGCCAGCGACCGCGTCGGATCCGCTTGAGCCTATAGCGATGTAGGCGGAATCCGGGACGGATGAACCATCACCGTATGTAATGGGAATGCTGAATTCCACCCAATTGCTCTGAGTGCCGGTAAAAGAGAATAAACCAACACCTATACCGACGCCATTGAGATAGAAACCAACGGTGACATTCGCTTCGTCACCGGCCTGGATATCATACTTGACGCTGCCGTTCCATGCCGCGGGACGTCCCGAATAGGGAAAGCCAGCGGCCATAACGGCCGTGATAACACTGGATGTTCCGGGGAACACTTTGCTGGTGAGCTTCACGTAAGCATCGCCCACAGCTCCTGGCGTGCCTTTCTCACACGTGAACACCCCGAATGCGGCAAGCTGCTCATTCTCCGTCATCCAACCATCCGGGTCCAGATGGTCATCCACGGTTGTCCAGTTCTCAAAACCGCTGTTGGGGATCTGGGCCATTACCGTGGAGATCGGGAGCAGGCCCACTGCACCGATAAAGAGTAGGTGTGTTTTCATCATGTCCAATTTTCCACGAATGTGGATGGGACAGTCTTCGCACCTGTAAGGTTTACAGAAATTAGCCGTGTTTACCTGACTCATGCTAGCATGATCCAATAAGCATACAGCTGCCCACAGGCGAGATCTATACTGACGTCATCTGCATGTCACCAATACCAAATTCAGTTCTTGATGAATCTCCTCACGATCATCCTGCCTTGCGGCAACTGCATTTGTAGCAGGTAATTGCCTGGTTCCAGCACTGCCACGTCGATGGAATTCGTTCCGCAATGACCAGGCAGTCGGAGCAACTCTCGGCCCATTAGATCGAAAATGCTGTATGAGATCGGTAAATAAGGACCTACTACGGTCAGTGGGCCGCTGGTGGGAGAAGGGAAAAGCTTGAATCCGCTGAAAACATCAGGATCTGAAATGCCAGTGGCGTCCGAGAATCTGATCTCATCCATTTGCACCGTGCTTCCTGAAACCACTGCGAACGGGCTGGCACTCGCGGCCAATGTGATCACAGCAGTATCCGGATCATTGGGAAGTGCATAGTTGATGTGCAACTCGAACGGCATCCAATCCGCGATCGAATCCATGATCCAAGCCGAAGCATTCCCGACCACCAACCGAGAATGGGAGGTGGCATCCCAACGCGATAAGGTGATAGTCAACTGTCCGATGTCAAAAGGCATGATGTGATACTTCCATTGGCCAAGAAGTGCGTTGGGCCTCGCGTTGAAAGGGTACCCCCTACGATTCAGTTCAGAATTGCCTGTGACCATCGAACCCAAGACAATGATGCCATCCGGGCCGGTACGACTGGTCACCTTCGCGCAATAGTCGCCGGCAACCCCTGGACTGGATCTTTCACACGTGGGCAACATGCCATTCGACGCTGCTATATTGTTGGTGGTGATCCAGTTCACTGGATCAGGATAGTTGCCGCTTCCCCAATCCTCGAAGCCGCCATTGGGGATCTGCGCGATGCTTGGAGAGACGAAACAGACGGCAACAAGGACTGTGATAAGTAATGCTGACCTCATGGTTTGTGGCTTTATACCAAAGATGGATACTTCCACCGACATGGGCAAGTGGCGCAGGAAACAAACAGTACGGCACCTGAATGATCTCGGACTTTGCCCAGCTCAACACATGATCGCCTACTATGCTTGTGGGTGCCCACGGCTCGTTACCGGAAATGGCGTAATGCCTCATACGCAGAGGCGAAGACCATGCATTCCTAAACGACCGGGCGCTCAGCTATCAGAACTTACTGTGCTTCACGCTGTAGCCGAAGTACACCACCATTCCAATGGCCAGCCATACCACTAGGCGCAACCACGTGTCCCAAGGAAGGGCTAGCATCATAGCACCACAAACCACCACCCCGAGGATCGGTATCACAGGCACCCACGGAGTGCGGAAACCCCGAGGAGCGTCCGGCATGCGCTTGCGGATGATCAACACACCGATGCTCACCAGGATGAAGGCGAGCAAGGTGCCGATGCTGGTCATCTCCCCCACCACCCTTCCGGGAACGAAGGCAGCGAACAAGCCCACGAAGCCCATGAAGAAGAGATTGCTCTTGAAGGGGGTGCGATACTTGGGATGCACATCCGAGAAGACCTTCGGCAACAGACCGTCATGGCTCATGCTGTAGAAGACACGACTTTGGCCCATCAGCATCACCAGGATCACAGAGGAATAACCTGCGAGAATTGCCAGGATCACCGCCTGTTGTAGCCACACGTATGGTGTGTGGGTAATGGCGGTCGCCACCGGTGCAAGGTCATCGTTCCCCGTACCAAACTCGGTGTAATTGGCCAAACCGGTCATCACGTGTCCGAAGAGCACATAGAGTACAGCGCAAATGACCAATGAACCCAGAATGCCGATGGGCATGTTCCTCCTGGGATTCCTTGTTTCCTGGGCAGCTGTGCTCACCGCGTCAAAACCTATATATGCGAAGAATATGATACCGGCTCCGCGCAGCACGCCGCTCCAGCCGAATTCACCCCAGACGCCATTGTTCGGCGGGATGAAGGGCGTGAAGTTGGCCGGGTTGATGTACGACCAACCGAAGCAGATGAAGGCCAAGACAACGGCGATCTTAAGGATCACGATTATGGAGTTGACGCCGGCGCTTTCACGCGTGCCTCTGGCCAATAGCAGGGACATCAGCGCCACGATGATCACCGCGGGAAGATTGAACCACCCCCCCTCGAACGGACCCGCAATGAGATAAGAAGGGATATGCATGCCGTGCATCTTGAGGAGGACGTTCAGGTATTGGCTCCATGATATGGAGACCATGGCTGCACCGACGGCATATTCCAGCACCAGGTCCCAGCCGATGATCCAGGCCCAAATGCGCCCCATTGTGGCGAAGCTGTAGGTATAGGCGCTACCCGCAATAGGGATGATGCTGGCGAATTCAGCGTAGCAAAGTCCTGCGAATGCACAGCCGATAGCGCTCAGCACGAACGAGAGGACGACGGCAGGACCAGCATGCTGGCCTGCCACAACGCCAGTTAGCGAGAAGAGGCCCGCTCCGATAATGGCCCCAATGCCCAGCGCCACTAGACTTACTGCCCCAAGCCTTCTCACTAAGGTTCCTTGGCCTTGATCTTCCGCCTCCGCGAGCAGAACGCTCATCGGTTTCCTCGTATCGTGTCTGGTCATGATCGTCCGGTCGGTTCGGCGCTAAACTAACCGAAACGGAAGACTGGTTCCTGTCACCGGGATCGAACGCGATCTAACGATCCGTGTTAAATGTTGCATAGGATGAATAAGCTGCGTGGAGTCGTCGGAAGATTTCGGCGCGAAAAGGCACCAGCGATCTGCCGGGCCACTAAACCACGCACAAACCATGAAGACCCTGTTCATCGCCACCGTTCTTGGAGCTGCCTTGTTCACCGCTACGGCCGCTACGGCAGCCACCCCGCAAACACCTGCCACACCTCCGGCCACGCACAAGACCACGACCACGCATAAGACCGAGACCACTGACAAGAGCAAGACCGACAAGCCCGAGAGCAAGAAGGCCGAGCACAAGACTGAAAAGAAGTCCGAGACAAAGAGCTCTAGCCATCATACGACCAAGCGTGCTACCACTTCCAAGACGCATGCTGCTACTCCTGTAAAGACCGCCACTCCTGAGAAGACGGCAACGCCGACCAAGTAAGGTACGCGTTGAAGAGGTCGAAAGGCCGGTCGGTTTCCGGCCGGCCTTTCCCGTTTTGGCCACCTGCAACAGGTATTCCACCGAAGCTTGGTGCCGGTGCGCATCTTTGCCGCATCGTGCCCGATCCGCATGATCCGGAAACAATGGCCAAGATCCTCATCATCGACGACGAAAAGGCGATCCGCAACGCGCTCCGAGATATCCTGGAGCATGAGAAGCATAAAGTAGATGAGGCCGAGGATGGCGCTACTGGACTCGAAAAAGCGAAGAAGGGCGGCTTCGATGTG
>JBEPUG010000072.1:0-16888 GCA_041691695.1 Flavobacteriales bacterium | reverse complement strand
AACCCGCTCTCACAGTTGTTGGCTTTGGTTGGGCTGCCTGCTCGCCTGAGTCCGACTCAAGACTCCCAGACTCAAGACTGGACCTTTATCTCCGACCTTTGCCAGGCATGCTAAAGACCCTCGACCGCTATATCATCCGGCAGTTCCTGGGGACGTTCTTCTTCATCCTGGTGCTGATCATGTCCATCGCGGTGGTGTTCGACATCAGCGAGAAGACGGAAGATCTGGCGAAGAGCTCGGCCACGTTGTACGAGATCGTCGTGGATTACTACGTCAACTTCATCCTCTATTACAGCAACCTGTTCAGTGGTTTGTTGATCTTCATTGCGGTACTGCTTTTCACCAGCAGGCTCGCGGCGCGCAGCGAGGTGATCGCAGCACTGAGCAGCGGCGTGAGCTTCCCGCGTTTCATCCGACCCTTCTTCATCGCCGCCACCATCCTTACCGCGCTTTCGCTCTACGTCAACGTCTTCCTCCTGCCTAGCGCCAACCGCACCCGGCTTGCTTTCGAGAAAGCCCACATCTGGGACCCGTACCGTTTGGAAGAGAGCAATGTGCTGCGCGAGATCGCTCCCGGCGAGATCGTCTATTTCGAAAGCGTGGACATGGCGAAGCTTACCGGATACCGCTTCAGCTTGGAGCAATGGGAGAACGGCGAGCTACGCTCGAAACTGCTTAGCGACCGAGCCGTGTACGACACTATTTCCGGCAGTTGGAAGGTGCACGATTACATGATCCGGTACATCCCACGGGATGATGGACCCATCACCAAGGGGGTCGAATTGGACCGCATCGGCGAACCCGTGAACATGCCCCGCGAGCGGATCCGAACAGGGGCCATTCTGGATACGGTGATCCCGCTGAAACCGTCCGATCTCGGGCAACGGCTTTCGATCGCGGAAGCACTGGGTCGCACGGAGATCGCGGACTTCATAAAGGCCGAGAAGGCGCGTGGCGGAAGCACGGTCGCCTACTACGAGGTCGAGCAGAAGCAGCGCACCTCCTACCCGTTCGCCACCTACGTGTTCACGCTGATGGGCGTTGGCATCGCAAGCCGGAAAGTGCGCGGCGGCACGGGAGTGCACATGGTACTCGGTGTTCTCATTGCGCTACTCTATGTCTTCACGATGAAGATGACCACGGTGGCCGCAACCAACTCCGACTTCAACCCCACCCTCGCGGTGTGGATCCCGAACATCGTCTTCGGAATCATCGGGGTGTGGATCTATTGGAAGGCGCCGAAGTGAGGGGATCACCAAGCGAAGTGCTTCCCCAAGGCGCGCAGGTCGGTGTCCAGTTCGTTGTTGCGCAGAGGCTGGATGCCCGCTAATCTTTCGTCACGCTCTACCTGCATGCTGAGGAGGTCCAAGTGCTGATCGACGAACAACAGTTCAGTCTCCGGATAGGATCCGCGGAGCGCTTCAACGATCTCCACCACCGACCAGTCCTGCTCCACCAGATCATAGATACCAGTGAGTTCATTCGGCCCTACCAGCGCGGCCAGCGTGCCTACCACGGCATCCACATGGATGAAGGGCCGCCGCTGTTCGCCGGATCCACGCACGGTGATCCTTCCCTGAAAGTGGGCTTGGAAGACGAAGCGGTTGATCACGGCATCGTAGCGCATGCAACGCCCATGACCGTGGACGTTCGCAGCGCGCAGGATGCACACCTGTTGATGATCGCCCAAGCGTTCCATGTGGGCCTCGCCGCGCAACTTCGAATGTCCATAGGCTGAACGCGGTGAGGGTTTCGTCTTTGACCTCGCGGAGCCCACACCTTGCCCATACACCGAAGCGCTGCTGAGATGGACCACACGGGCCTCGGGCGCAACGTCCTCGATGGCGTAGACCACTTCCGCTGTGCCCCAGTGGTTCACTTGCTCGAACTGGTTGTGGCCTGCATCCGCGAACGGCGTGGTGACCTTGGCCGCGAGGTGATAGACCATGTCGCTCCCTGCGAGCTCTTGCAGCAGGCGCCGTGAATCCAGTACATCAGCCTGTACGAAGCGCACCTTCGCCTTGCCCAGTTTCGGGCCCATGAACACACCGAAGTGCCCGCGGTCCAGCACGTCATAGATCACCAGTTCGCTCACGCGTTCATCCTTTGCCAATGTGGCGCAGAGCTCCGCACCAATGTATCCGGCACCTCCGGTCACCACTACTTTCATGGTTGCTTGGTCATTTGCGCGCCCAGGTTGGTGTTGAGGCCGCATTCCGTCTTCTTCAGTCCATACCAGCGGCTCGTTCGTTCATCATATCCCTCCATGGCTTTACGCGTGTAAGGCATGTCGCCGATGCTGAGATAGCCCTCCGCTTCCAATGGATGTGGAGGCAGACCGTGCTCCTTGATGTAGGCATGCACCATCCGCGAATTCCAGTCCAGCATGGGGTGGTAGCGCAGGCAACCGTATGCCGCAGGTTGTTCGATCTTCATGGCTTTTCGAGCAGCGCTTTGATCGGCGCACACCCCATTGATCCACACATCATGCTCCGCCAACACGCGCTCCATGGGCTGCACTTTGTTCAGATAAGAGCAGCGGTCGGGATCCCAGCTGTACATCAAAGCGCCCTCGCTGTTCAGTTGCTGACTCTTGGATACCAATGGCCGAAGCGCGATGAATTCCAGTCCCAGCAGTTCCTTCAAAGTATCCTTGAAGCGCAGCGTCTCCGGGAAGAGGTACCCCGTGTTCACAAAATACACCGGCACAGTGCGATCGATGCGGGCAAGCATGTGCAACATCGGCACGCTATGGCCTTGGAAACTGGTGCTGGCGAAGATCTTCTTCTCCTCTTTCCGGAAGGCCTGCACCCGGTCGCGGAACTGCTCGAATGTGGGCATGGCGCAAAGGAGCGGCATCGTTGACATCCCGGACCTGACGTTCGGCAGTTTTCACATTCCACTACACAGCAGCGCATCCCCAACTTTGCACCATGCTTGCCGATCGTTTGTTGAAGGAGGTCTTAGCGTTCAACCTGAAGAAGGCGAGGCTGCCGAGCGGCATCGATGTGCTGGATCCATTCAACGGCGAGAACGCGGATCAGGTGCGTCAGATCGTGGAGCTTTTCCACCGGCAATATTATTCCGATGAACGACCGCGCATACTGATGTTGGGCATCAATCCCGGCAGGCTGGGCGCGGGCAGTACGGGCATCTGCTTCACGGATACGAAGCGCTGCGAAGGCGACCTCGGCATTCCTGTGGAAGGCATGCGCACGCATGAGCCCAGCAGTGACTTCTTCTTTCGCGCCATCCGCGCGGCAGGCGGACCGAAAGCATTCTACGACCGCGTCTACGTGCAAGCACTCTGCCCACTGGGATTTACGCGCATGGGGCCGAAGGGCACGCCGCTGAACTTGAACTACTACGACGACCGCGCCTTGCAGGAAGCGATCACACCGGTAGTGGTGCAATGGTTGAAGGATCTCATCGCCACCGGTCTGCGCACGGATGTGATGTGCTGTATCGGCACAGGTAAGAACCTCGCTTACTTGGAAAAGCTCAACGCCGAGCATGGCTTCTTCGACCGCATCGTTCCTCTTGAGCACCCGCGCTTCGTGATGCAGTACCGTTTCAAGCGGATGGCGGAGTACGTTGAGAAGTATGTGGCCGCTTCGCTCCTTTGAGAGGTCGGCAGTTCCAGTAGGCAGTGGCAGTTGGCAGTGGCCGCCACACCCCTCAAGCTACCAGCTTAAAGCTTGTGGTTTGTGGCTTGTGCCGGAACCGTGTGTAACCTTTCGGAGACTTGAGCGACATTCTTCTTGAAAGCCGAGCCATGTCAGCCGATCCACGATCCGAATTCATGCAGGCTTATACGCCTTGCCACGAGCCGTTTGCCCGCTATTGCGCGGCGCTGGCCTACGGGCGGATGGACGTGCAGGACCTGATGCAGGATGTGCTGCTGAGCGCCTTCCAGCGGTTCGAGCGCATCCGGAAAAAGGATGAACTGCTGCACTACTTGATCCGCGCCGCACGCAACCGCGCCGTGAGCATCTGGCGCAGCGACCGGCGCAAGGAAAGGATCTGCGAGCAACAGGCCACAAGCCTAAAGGACCGCGGTGCCAGCGTGGAGATGCTCGTGGACGTCGGCATTCTATATAGCGCGCTGGACAAGCTGCCTTCCGCGCAACGCGATGCGCTGGTACTCTTCGAGGTGTCCGGACTCAGCATGGCGGAGATCGCGGAGATCCAAGGCGCCAACGAGAATGCCGTAAAGACACGCGTCAGCCGTGCACGCACCACGTTGCGCATTTCGCTCGAGGGCCGCGCCCGCCCAGTGCATACCGCACTCCTGAACTCCCTGACCAGTTTGATGCTATGAACGCGCCGGAAGACAACTACGAAAGCCTCGCGCCGCTCCGCGACCTCCCCATCGAGGTGAGCCTGGATCAGGTAGCCCACATGGTGGCTGTCTTCCCGCTTGCCGTCGGCGCGACGGGTTGGCGCACTGCGCTCAAAACGAACCTTAACACCATTCTCATGATCAGCACTGGAAGCATCCTCATCGGAATCGCCATCCACTTCATGGCTTTCCGAACACCTCAGGTACAGACCTCTACGGAAACTTGGAACCCGGAGATCCAAGCGCCAGCGCAGCTCGTCGAAAAGCCGAAGATGGAAAAGGCTCAACCGTTAGCGATACTGACCCTGCCTGCAGACGACAAAGCCCGTGCATTGGCCCCGGCCGAACTCAGCGCTCAGGAACCGGCACCCCAAGCTGGCCCATCGCCGCGTGCCGGGATACATACGCCACCCAACACACCTCCCCTAGCGCCCGTGCCACCTACCCCACCAATGCCCCAGACAGGGAACGCACCTCCCCCACCCACGCCTGCGGCATTGCCCGCCGCAGCCCTGCCGCAATACAGCGCGAACGAAAGAACCTACGACGTGCGCGACTTCAATGCGGTGGCATCGCTTTCCAGTGCGGATATATTCATCGAGGAAGGCACATGGATGGTGACCGCCAGCGGTGACCCGGACCTTTTGGAGCGCTTGGATATCGTGGTGGAGAATGGTGTGTTGAAGATCTCCATGAAGAACAAGAAGGGCATCAGTTTCAATAACAAGGAAGGGCTAAAGGTGGAAGTACACTTGCCGCAGCTGACCCGCCTCGACCAAGGTGGTTCAGGTAACATCCGCATCGGTGAACTCAGCACGACCAAGGAGCTGGCTGTAACCATTATGGGATCGGGCGATATCGACCTCAATAGCGTGAAAGTGTCGGACACGCTTTCCCTATTTGTAAAAGGGTCCGGCAATATCAACTGCCACTCCGCGATCGTGTCCGGCCACACCGCCGTTTCGGTGATGGGCAGTGGCGACGTGAAGGCGAGCGGTACCACAGCGACCATCGAGGTGATCGTCCAAGGCTCCGGCGATGCGGATGTTAGTGCCATGCAAGCCCAGACCGGTAAGGTGAGCATACTCGGTTCCGGGGATGCATCGGTCAACTGCATCGGGAAACTGGAACGTCTTGTTCAGGGTTCGGGCGCCCTTATCGAAAAGTAAGGGAGCGCAGGCTGCACAGGGTCACGAGGGGTTGAAAACGACGGGGAATTAGCCCGACGCTGGGATCGATCTTTGCTGCCGCGCTCCTTTTTTCTCCGGAGATATTTCGAAAGACATGAGTCGCCCGTCTTGAGTTGCAAGCCTCAAGCTCCAAGCCTCAAGCTGGGGCGAGGCAAGCTTGAGGCTTAGAGCTACGCTGGCTTCCGGAAGAGGTAGCGCGTATTGAAGATGATGTTCTTGTCGCTGCTCTGCACGCCAGTTGTCACCTTATAGAGCTCTCACCCGCCCGTGGTGTACTGGTTGATGTAGTCCACGATGAGCTTGTAGTTGTTGGCGACGTTCTTGAAGTTGATGCCCGTCCGCTGTAGAAGTTATTCAGGTCTTTCTCCACTTCCTGGTTGCAGCAGCAAGTAGGCCAGACTGTCGCCCAGAAGGACGGAACGGAGGTTCGTGTTCAGAAGGATCCTTACTTTGGGTGTTCCAAAAGTGATTCCCGTTAAACAACCCTCCGCCATGATGCGCCGACTCCTTCTTCCACTAGCGGCATTGCTCCTCGCGACCAGCTCCTTCGCACAGACCAAGATCAACTTCAGCGATGTGCGCGCGCTGGATCGCACAGATAGCCTGCATGGCATGGATGCCACGCTCCAGCTGGACAAGTCCTCAGAAACCAATGGCGCGCTGCTGATCAACACCGGCGATGTGATCGTGAAGGTGAACGTCAAAGTGTCCAACGACGCTTCATCGGCCAGCGGTCCGAAGGATCCCGACGTGGAGCTCGCTCTGGATATAACCATGAAGGCCGGCAAGCAGAAGGAAACGCAGCATGTGGTCAAAGCATTCCGGAAGAGCAAGAAGAACGGCGATACAATGACGCAGCAATTCAACTTCCGGACCGGGAATGAAACGCGCACCATCACCGTCACTTTCAACGTCTCCATTGAATGAAGCCCGCCGCCACCCGTCTTTTCGACCTGTTGGACCGCCAACTCGCGGAGTGCCCGCAGGCGGTCTGCATCGCCACCAAGGAGGACGGCGCTTGGCATGCGTACAGCACGGCCGAAGTGATCGATACCGCAGAGCGGTTAGCCTTGGGGCTGATGGCGTTGGGTATCCGGCCCGGTGACAAGGTGGCCGTCGCCAGCGGCAACCGAAGCGAATGGTGCATCGCGGACCAGGCGATCGCGCGGATCGGCGCCATCAACGTGCCCATCTATCCGACCAGCAGCGCGGAGGATTACGGTTATGTGCTGAACCATTCCGGAGCAAAGGTCTTCTTCGCGGGTGATGCAGCGATATACGAGAAAGCTGAAGCGGCCTCCGCGATCGCCCTTGGATTGAAACACATCTACACCTTCGACCGGTTGGACGGGCTGCCGCATTGGACCATGCTGCTGTCCACGGACGATTCGCAGCGTGCGACCTTGGAGGGATACAAGGCGAACGTGAAATATGAGGACCTCGCCACCATCATCTACACCAGCGGCACCACGGGAAAACCCAAGGGTGTGATGCTCAGCCACGCCAACATCATCAGCAATGTGGAAGCGAGCGCGGAACGGCTGCCGGTGAACGTGGGCACGCGCTGCATCAGTTTCCTGCCGCTCTGCCACATCTACGAGCGCACGTTGATGTACCTCTATCAGCGCACCGGTATGAGCATCCATTTCAAGCCGGACTTCGATGACCTCGGTGGCGCCATCCGCGAAGTGCGGCCGCATGTATTCACCGCTGTACCGCGTCTGCTGGAGAAGATCTACGACACCATCATCTCGAAGGGAGAGGCGCTCACCGGGATCAAGCAGAAGCTCTTCTTCTGGTCGATCGCCTTGGGAGAACAGTATGATGTGCATGGCAAAAGCACATGGTACAACTTGCAATTAGCCCTTGCCAACAAACTCGTCTTCAGTAAATGGCGGGAGGCCTTGGGCGACGAGGTGACCTGCGTGGCCAGTGGCAGCGCGGCACTGCAACCCCGATTGGCGAGGATCTATAATGCCGCGGGCGTGCCGGTCATGGAAGGCTACGGACTCACGGAGACCTCACCGGTGGTCAGCGTGAACGATGCGCGCAACGACGGCCTTCGCTTCGGCAGCGTGGGGAAGCTCCTCCGCGACGTGCAGGTGCGCATCGCAGACGATGGCGAGATCCTCGTGAAGGGGCCGAACGTGATGATGGGCTACTACAAGGAACCAGCGATGACCGCCGAGGCGATCGATGCTGATGGTTGGTTCCACACTGGTGATATCGGGAAGCTGGACGCCGATGGATTCCTTTATATCACCGATCGCAAAAAGGAGATGTTCAAGACCAGTGGTGGCAAATACATCGCCCCGCAGGTGATCGAGAACAAGTTGCGCGCCTCGCGCTTCATCGAGCAGGCCATCGTGGTCGGTGAGAATCGAAAGTTCCCGGCCGCCCTCATCGTGCCCGCCTTCGCATTCCTCAAGGATTGGTGCGAGCGCAAAGGCATCCCGTTCACTTCACGCGAGGAATTGGTGCAGGACGAGCGTGTGATCGCACGGATCAAGGAGGAAGTGGACATCGCCAACCAAGGCTTCGGGCATTGGGAACAGGTCAAGAAGATCGCGCTACTGCCTACGGATTGGAGTATCGATGGCGGCGAGTTCACCCCATCCATGAAGTTGCGCAGGAAGCCCATCCTGACGAAATATGCAGCGACCGTGGAAGGGATCTACGGTGCCTCCTGATCTGTAAGGTCCTCTATTTTCACCCCTAAACCATTTCCATATGAGGATCCGACCTTCGGTATTGATGATCTTCTCCGTGCTTTTCCTTGCATCCGCCTGCAAGAAAGAACCCGGGGAGGGTGGCAAGGCACAAATAGAAGGCGTGGTGATGCGTCAGGATGTGAATGCTGCCGGCGCACCGATCGGGGATCCGTACCCCTATCAGGAAGCGCGCGTCTATATCATCTATGGCGCCGGTGATTATTCCAACAACGACGTGCGCACCGGCCCTGATGGCGGCTACACTTTTCCTTGGTTGCGCCAAGGCGATTACACCGTGTACACGTTCGGCGAATGCAATTGTCCAGGCAAATCCACGGAGGTGGTCGAGCATGTGACCGTCGATGGCAATAAGGCCGTGGTGACGGTACCCGTAATGACCGCGCTTAACTTTTGATCCGCCGGGCGCATATCGTTTTTGCGATCTTCGCGATCGCTTGCAGCAGTTCGCTTCTCGCGCAAGACCGTTCGCCACTTCGCCCCTCCACGAAAGGCGAACTCTGGCTGAGCGCGGCCGCGGAATACAAGCCGTTCGCCAAGAAGAGCGGCGAGGTCTATGAACGGAAGTTCTACCGCAGGTTCCGTTTGCTGGGCGAATTGGGATGGCGCTCCGAATTGGCCCCCTATTCCAGTAAGCTTGGCTACGGAGCCATCGGAACGAAGTATCGCTTGTTCGACTTCATGAAGGTGGGCGCTGAATACCGCTACACCATCCGGGACCGCTACTCCTCGAACTCTTCGCGGATCGACCTGCAACTCTGGATGAACTGGAAGGTGGACCGCGTGAGTTTCGAGACGCGAACGGAATACGAGCACGACTTCATCCCCATCTACAAGTTGCGCACCGTGCTGCGCGACCGCTTGAGTATCGAATACAACATCCCGCACTGGAAGCTGGACCCGCACGTTAGCGCCGAAGCCTTCAACGCATTCCACTACGACGGGAACCGGCTTGTCGCGATGCGCTACGAGTTGGGCACGGACGTGGACCTGAACAAGAAGAAGACGCGAACCCTTGGCCTGGCCGTTCGTTATGACCAAGAGGTCAATGTTGCCGATCCCGGCCATCGGTGGATCTTTGTGGTCTCCTTCGAACACGCATTCAAGAAAAAGTGAAAAACACGTCCGTCCTTCTCCGTTTGATCGCCATCGGCGCACTCTTCATCATCGCTGTGGTGGTCGGCTATTTCATCATCCGTCCCTCCGGGGAATTGCCGATCTACAACCCCTCACAGCTGGACCCGCGCTTGGTGGGCGATGCCGCGAAGAACGAAAAGGGCGTCCACCACATCAGCCCGTTCCACTTGATCGATCAGGATGGTGACAGCGTCTCCCTGGCCGATGTGAAAGGCAAGGTCGTGCTGGCGGATTTCTTCTTCACCACCTGTGGCAGCATCTGCCCGAAGATGAGCACCCAGCTGATCCGTGTGCAGGAGAAGTACAAGGATGAGGACCGCCTGATGCTCCTCTCCCATTCCGTGACCCCGGAAACGGATTCGGTGCCTGTGTTGAAGGCCTACGCGGAGAAATACGGTGTATACCACAAGCGCTGGCGGCTGATGACGGGCGACCGCAAGCAGATCTACGACCTCGCCCGCAACAGCTACTTCGCAGCGGTGGACGAGGGTGATGGCGGACCGGATGACTTTGTGCACACGGAGAACTTCGTGCTGGTCGATCCGCTGGGCAGGATCCGCGGATTTTACGATGGCACCAAGCCCGACCAGGTGGATCAAGCCATGATCGATATCCAGAAGCTGCTGGACAAGATGCCTTCGTGATTTAGTTGCCGCAGGTAGTGTCTTCGAAGATCTTAGCGCAAAGAGCGCGGAGGACGCGAAGAAGGCAACGTGCCGCAGGTTACGTCTTCGATCTTTAACCGCCGATAACGTTCCGGAGGTGATGGCTTTGATCTGAATACCGCATGGACTTTGAGGAGAGCGGCATTCTCGGCATCGATCAGCGGGATCGGCGTTTCTTATCGGAGAGAGGCATTCTTCGGCGTTCATCGGCGTGATCGGCGGTTCTCTTCGGATGAAGCCTCTTCTTTCCGCGGAATACCTTTGCGGAGAACGACATGCGCAAGATCCTTGACCGCTACTACGGCCGCCTGCGGAAACTGAAGGCGAACTACGTGCTGCTGAATCTCTTCAGCGGGAAGAAACTCACGCATGCCCGCGCCATGTATCGCAAATACGGCGTACAGCGCAGCGTGCTCCTGCCGATCAGCAGTCAGCACCTGCCGAGCAACACCACTGAAAAGCCTTGGCTTGATACGCCGGAAGGATCCGCGAAACTGCCTAGCGATCCGCGCCTGCAACGCTTCGATGTCGCAACGCAAGAGGCGATACTGGCTTGGCCGGAAAAAGGATATCTGATCCTGCGCGGATGCTTCAAGCCGGAGGAAGTGGCCGCTATGAACTCCGAGGTGCAGCGCCTCATCGACGATAAGGTGGTGGACTTCAACTTCACTGGCAGGAAGATCATGTTCGCCTTCCACCACAGCGATATCCTGAGGAAATACGTGCACGACCGTCGCATCCTCGATGTGATGGACTACCTGCTTGGCAAGAAGATGCGGGTCTTCCAGAGCATCAACTTCCTAACCGGCAGCGAGCAGGCCGCGCACAGCGACAGCATCCACATGACCACGCATCCCCTCGGCTACATGACCGCCGCATGGATCGCCTTGGAACAGATGACGCCCGACAACGGCCCACTGATCTACTACCCCGGAAGCCACAAGCTGCCCTACCTCCTCAACGGCAGCTACGACCACGGCGGCGACCGCTTCACCATTGGCGAGGATGCCTACGCGCACTATGAAGTGGCCGTGCAGAAAGCCGTTGATGACGGGCACTTCGAACGCGTGGAACTCCTCGTACAACCCGGCGATGTGCTGCTCTGGCATGCTAACCTCCTGCATGGTGGCAAGAAGATGAACACGCCCGGCGCGAGCCGCAAGAGCATGGTGGTCCACTGTTTTGCCGACGATGTGCTCTGCTACCACGAGCTCACGCAGCGGGCGGCGTTGATGAAGGACGATCACTGATCGCTACCGTTCAGTCCTCTTGCGAAAGGGATCTCACTCTCCTCGGGGCCGTATGCCAAACGGCCATCAACGATACGTGCCGGTGCGGTGAAGGGATGTTCCTGCTCCTTGTCCAGGCCCATGATGTGGTGCACCGACCAGCCATCGGCCTTTAGTCGATCCGAGATCATCGAGCGATGGCAGCGCCACCAGAGCACCTCGCTGCACATGATGCAGGTCCGCTGCTTTTTGGCCAGGTCTTTCAGCTCTTCCAAGCCTACCTCGAACGCAGGATCGTTCATCATGTAATCCGCATAGCCCCGGAACGCCGGATGCCGCCACAACGTATTCTCAGAATCAGGAAGCACCTTTCGCCTGCCACCCAACGAGCGGATGTGCACATACTCGATACCTGCGGGCTTCAATTCATCTGGCAGCACCTCCTTGTTGAACCAAGGCATCTTGCGCGAACCGGGATAGCTGCGCACATCCACAAGCAGATCGATGTTGAATGCCTTCAGCCACGCGAGGAATTCCTCCAACGGATGCGTTGAATGACCGATCGTCCAGATCTCGTTTGGCATGGGACAAAGGTCGCAGATCCCAAAGCCGTTGTGAGTCCGATCCTCCATCCACCCACATAGCCACGAGCCACAAGCTTTAAGCCTCAAGCTCCAAGCTTGTGGCTTGAGGCTTAAAGCTTGTGGCTCAATACTGAAGATGCGACTCAGCTTACCTTCGCGCCCCGCCTGAAAAACAGGCCTTCCGCACATGAATTGCCTCTCCGTCGAGCGCCTCGCCAAACGCTACGGCCCCCGCCAGTTGTTCCAAGACATTTCCTTCGGTCTCGAAAAGGGCCAGAAGACCGCCATCGTCGCGCGCAACGGCACGGGCAAAAGCACGCTGCTGAAGTGCATCGCCGGGCTGGAAACGCCGGACGAGGGCATCGTCAGCTTCAACAAGGGCCTGCGCATCGGCTACCTCGACCAGAACGTGGAGATGACCGCCTCGCATTCACTGGTGGATGAGATGCTGGACCGCGACGATCCCGTCACCAACGCGATCCGCGCCTACGAGCACGCCGTGGCGCAGAACCTCGACGGCGACGCGCTGCATTCCGCCATCGAGCGCATGACCGAACTCGAGGCCTGGGACCACGAGGCCCGCGTGAAGCGACTGCTCTTCCAATTCGGCCTGCGCGACGTGGAGCAACCGGTGAACACCTTGAGCGGCGGCCAGCAGAAACGCCTCGCCATGGCCAAAGTGCTCATCGACATGCCCGATGTGCTGATCATGGACGAGCCCACCAACCACCTCGATCTGCACATGATCGAGCAGTTGGAGCAAGAGCTCTCCGCGCCGAACGTGACGCTGCTTCTGGTGACACACGACCGCTACTTCCTCGACAACGTCTGCGACGAGATCATCGAGATGGAGTTCGGCGAATTCACGCGCTTCAAGGGCAACTACAGCTACTACGTAGAGAAGAAGGCCGAGCTGGAGGACGTGCGCAACGCCACGCAGCACCATCTGAAAGGCTTTATGCGCAGCGAACTGGAATGGGTGCGCAAGATGCCCCGCGCCCGCGGCACCAAGAGCAAGAGCCGTCTGCAGGCCTTCGACGTACTGAAGGATCAGGCCATGCGCGACTTCGACCACGGCAAGGTGAGCATCGACATCCAAAGCTCCCGCCTCGGCGGCAAGGTGATCGAGGCGCGGAACCTCACCAAGAGCTTCGGCGACAAGAAGATCGTGGAGCATTTCAACTACAGTCTCAAGGCCGGTGACCGGATCGGCATCGTCGGACCCAACGGCATCGGCAAGAGCACATTCATCGATCTGCTCACCAAAAAGACCGAGCCCGACGCTGGGAAAGTGACCATCGGCGACACCGTGGTGCTGAGCGTCTTCGGTCAGCAAGGGCTGCAGATCGACGAGGACCAACGCATCATCGAAGTGGTGCGGGACATCGCCGAGATGATCCCCTTAGGCAAAGGCAAGACCCTCACCGCGTCGCAACTGCTGGAGCGTTTTCTCTTCGACAAGGAGAAGCAGTACCAATACGTGAGCACCCTCAGCGGTGGCGAGAAGCGGCGCTTGCACCTCTGCACGGTGCTGATGAAGAATCCGAACGTGTTGGTGCTCGACGAGCCGACGAACGATCTTGACATCCCTACGCTCACCGCGCTGGAGGACTTCCTAACCGACCTCAACATCTGCCTGCTCATCGTGAGCCACGACCGCTTCTTCATGGACAAGCTCTGCACGAAGCTGCTCGTCTTCGAGGGCAATGGCGTGGTGAAGGAATGGGTCTACAGCTACACCGAGCTGCGCGACATGCAACTAGCGAAGGCGGCGCGACCGGCGGAGAAAGTCGCGCCGGTCGTGGAAACCACGGTGAAGAAGAAGCCCAGCGGCAAGATGAGCTTCGGCGAGCGCAACGAGCTGAAGAAGCTCGACAAGGAGATGCCGGCGTTGGAGAAGAAGAAAGAGGAGATCGCCGCAGAGATGGTGGCGAAGTCAGCGGACCACCATGCCATCATGCAACTTTCACTCGAGTTGGAGAAGACCACCGGGCAGTTGGACAAGATGGGCGAGCGGTGGCTTATACTGATGGAGAAGCAGGAAGCCGAAGCGTGATCTTGGGGCCTACTTGTTAGTTGCTGGTTGTCGGGCTGCATTGCACTGTGCACTGTTCCCATACTTGCGCGCGTCTTCGCCTCACGCTGCGACCCCTTGGTCGGCCAATGGGAAAATGTGCCTTTCAGTTGTAGGAATGGTTCCTTAATTAACACGTCGGCCACGCCTGCTTCAGGCACCCACTTATGGTGAGGATGCTCTCCGCACTGGAGCAGCGTACAGTGGCCCACAGTAATATCCGACTGCCGCATGGGAGTCTTGAGCCCCACGCATTTCTGTAAAGAAAATGTTGCCTTTTTGTTTGGGACCAAAAACATGTGCTGCGCTTAATACATCCGTAATCCAGCCGGTCTTGCTTTGCGCGATCATAATGATCGCCACACATGGAAAGTAACCGCAAGCGTGACGTTGAGGTCGTTGTAATAAGTGATGTCCACTTGGGCACCTATGGCTGCCGGGCGCAGGAATTGCTGAACTACCTGCGCACGGTGAGGCCCCGCACTTTGGTGCTGAATGGTGACATTATCGACATCTGGCAATTCAGCAAGCACTACTTCCCACCGGCCCACATGAAGGTGATCAAGTGCATCACCTCCCTGCTCGCAAAAGGAACTCAGGTCTACTACGTTACCGGGAATCACGATGAGATGTTCCGCAAGTTCACCGGTTTCGAACTGGGCGGTTTTCAGTTGGTGAACAAGGTGGTGTTGGAACTGCATGGCCAACGGGCGTGGTTCTTCCATGGTGATGTTTTCGATGTTACCATGAAGCACAGCCGGTGGTTGGCGAAGCTGGGCGGCAAGGGCTATGACCTGCTGATCATGATCAACACCTTATTCAACTGGGTGAGCAGACACCTGGGAGGAGGCCGTATCTCCTTGTCACGCAAGATCAAGAACAGCGTGAAGAGCGCGGTGAAGCACATCAACGACTTCGAAGGCACGGCTGCGGGCATCGCGCTGGACAATAACTACGACCAAGTGATCTGCGGCCACATCCACCAACCCGCCATGCGGCAAGTGCATGACAAGCAGGGTCGTTCGGTGTTGTACTTGAACTCCGGTGATTGGGTCGAAAACCTCACCGCGCTCGAATACCACGATGCACAATGGCGCATCTACCATTACGCGGATGACCTGGTGGCCCAAGGGAACAAGGAAGGCGGCGAGGATGAGCATGAATTGACCAAGGCCGACCACAGTCCGCATAAACTCTTCACAGCGCTGGTGGCTGAACTCAGCGTCGTGGGGCGATCACCGATCCAAGCAAACGCATGAAGATCCTCTATGCCATACAGGGAACCGGCAACGGGCACATGTGCCGGGCCATTGAATTGCTGCCCCACTTCATGCGGCATGCCCGTGTGGAGGTCCTCGTGAGCGGCACACAGGTAGACGTGCCCCTGCCGTTCAGCGTGAAGCACCGATGCAAGGGTCTGGGTTTTATTTTCGGCGAAAAGGGGGGCATTGACCGTTGGGCGACTTTGCGTTCTGTCAGCCATAGCGGCTTCATCGGGGAAGTAAGGAAGCTTCCAGTGGAGGACTATGACCTTATCGTGAACGACTTCGAACCCGTTTCCGCTTGGGCCGCACGCTTGCGCAATGTGCCATGCATCGGCCTAAGCCACCAGGCCGCAGTGCTGAACAACATGTCCCCGCAACCGGATGTGGCCCACCGCACAGGGATGACGCTCCTCCGGCATTATGCTCCTTCACGAAAGGCCTTCGGTTTCCATTTCGCCAAGTATGACGAGGCCACCTTCACCCCGGTGATCCGCCAAGCCGTCCGCCAGCGCCCGATCAACGAATACGGACATTGTACGGTATACCTGCCCTCCTATTCTGACAAAACGATACTGGAGGTGCTCTCGAAATGCGGTAGTATGCGCTGGGAGGTTTTCAGCAAGCGCACCCGTATCACTTACACCTATGGCAATGTTATGGTTTCACCAGTGCTGGACGATCACTTCGTGCGCAGCATGGCCAACAGTGTCGGCGTGCTCTGCGGCGCCGGTTTCGAGACGCCGGCCGAGGCCCTATACCTTGGCAAGAAGCTCATGGTGATTCCCATGATCGGACATTACGAACAGCAATGCAACGCCGCCGCACTGGCGCGGCTTGGCGTGCCTGTGCTACCGCGATTGCATACCGATCAATTGGCGCGGATCAATGGTTGGCTGAAGAGCGCTCAACGCGTCCCTGTGAATTATCCCGACAACGCGCACCGCGCAGTGGATGAAGTGCTGAGTACCTACTGCAATATGGTGAGCCAGCCGCGCGAACAAGAGGAGGTGAGCACAAACATCATGGTGGCGGGTTAATGAGCCGCTTCCCTACTTCAAGTTGTTTGCCTCTTCCGCATCAAACTCCTCCCCGGGATCCACCAACGGTTTTGAGTTGGTGTAGATCCGCCACTTCGCCAGCACCGCCTCCATGTCGGCGGGCAGCGGGCTTTCGAATTTCATGCGCTTGCCGGTGAGCGGATGCTCGATCTCCAGCACTGCTGCGTGGAGCGCCTGGCGCGGCAACAGGGCGAAGCAGTTCTCCACGAACTGCCTGTATTTGTTGAAGACGGTACCCTTGATGATGCGGTCGCCGCCATACTGTGCGTCGTTGAAGAGCGGATGCCCGATGTGCTTCATGTGCGCGCGGATCTGGTGGGTGCGCCCCGTCTCCAGCTTGCATTCCACCAAGGTGACATATGTGAAGCGCTCGATCACTTTCCAATGCGTGATCGCTGTCTTGCCTTGCTCCGGGTCCAATGGCACGGCCATCACTGTGCGATCTTTGGGCGAGCGATCGAGGTTGCCTTCGATGGTGCCTTCTTCTTCGTCGAAATCACCCCAGACCAGTGCACGATAGCGGCGGTCGTTGGTGCGGTCGTAGAACTGGCGGGCGAGGTGCGTGAGTGCTTCGTCGGTCTTACCTATCACCATAACGCCACTGGTGTTCTTGTC
>JBEPUG010000071.1:0-17142 GCA_041691695.1 Flavobacteriales bacterium | reverse complement strand
GATGGTCCGATATGCATCGGACACCGATCCAAGCTGGCGATCCATAGCCACTGCCGCACGGAGATGCTTCTTCGTGTGTATCCGTGTCCATCCGTGGTAAAAAAATGACAAGGCTGATGCGCCCAAAGGGCGTATTAGCCGCATAGCCTTGGCTGCAACATCGAGGTCCGGACATCGCTGACTATTTTCGCCGCCCCAGCATTCGTACTTTCCGGAGCCCCTGATCCCAACATGGCACAACCGCTTCCAAAAGAGGATATGGTGATCACATCGCAATTGCGATCACGGCCGGTCCCACCATTGGACCCCAAGCAAGGTCAGATCCTGTTGGAAGGAGCGATCGCCCAAATACACAAGGCTTCGCAGGAGTTCTTGCAGGCGGTGGTCGATGCCGCCAAGATGGTGGGAGGCGAAGATGATCGATGCATCGCGGGCATTTCATTGAAGACATCGGGTCCCAAGCAGGAGCAAGATCTGCGGACCGTGGCGCTCAGCGATCCCAGGTCATCCTTCACTGGAACGGAACTTCCGCTTTTGGAATGCCCCAGCAGCTTGTTGCCGGAAGGGCAGGAGGTGATCCTCCTTCACCGTCCACAGAGCAGCTTCGTACACTTCCTACCGGATGATCGGCCGATCGAGGAATTGTTGATGGTCCCTTTCGGATCGGGATCGGACCGTGGCGGCGTGCTTTGGCTCGCTGCATACGGCGAGCACCGCTTCCATCAGGGTCAAGCAGACCTCCTCGTTCTCTTGGCCAAGCAAGGTGGCTTGATACATAAAAGCGCGCGTGAGCGCGAGTATCTAGCCGAACTGGTACAGCGGACGGATCGGTCCACGTTGCTCGATCAATTGCCGATCGGTATCGCCAAGTTGGACCAAGAATATCGCTATACCTACCTGAATGACCAAGCGATCGCATCCCTCCATATCCGACCCGAAGAACTGCTTGGCCGATCCGTGTGGGAGGTCTATCCTACGGTAGCGGGCACCTTCGTTGAGGATGCTTACCGGAGCGCGATGGAGGATCGGGTGGTCAACAGCATCGAGCTTTATTTCGAACCTGTGGAGACCTGGTTCGATGTGGAAGCGCACCCCGCAGAGGATGGGGGTATCGTGGTGTTCTTCTATAATGCGGACCAGCGCAAGCGGAGTGAATCCGAACTTTCATCGCTGCTCGAATCCGCGGAGCGCCAGCGCAGGTACTACACCACCATCCTCACCACCACGCCCGACTTCGCCTACATCTGGGGTGCGGACTACACGTTCCTCTATGCCAACAAGGCGTTGCTGGACCTCTACGGGTTGACCGAGGAGGAATATGTGGGACACAGCTTCCGCGACGTGGGTTATCCCGAATGGCACGCGCGGATGCACGAGCAGGAGATGGACGAGGTGATCCGTACGGGGAAGCCGTTGCGGGGCAAGATCCCCTTCCAGGCCAAGGGAGGTAGCGGGATCTATGATTACATCTTCATGCCTGTCTTCGGGCCGGATGGCAAGGTGGAGGCCATCGCCGGCACTACACGCGATGTCACCGCATTGGAGCGTTCCGCCGAAACGCTGAAGGAAGCGGATAAACGGAAAGATGAATTCCTTGCCGTGCTCGCCCATGAGCTGAGGAACCCCTTGGCTCCATTGCGAAGCGGGGTGGACCTGCTCCGCGAGGATACCTCGCCTGAGGTACTTCAACAGGCACAGGATATCATGTCCCGGCAGATCGCGCACATGGTGCACTTGGTGGACGACCTGCTCGACTTGAGCCGTGTCAACCGTGGCGCGATCGAATTGCGCAAGGCTCCGATCTCCTTACGGGATGTGTTGGACCTTGCTTTGGAGACCGTGCGTCCGTTGATCCAAGATCGCAAGCATCACCTGCATCTTGAATTGGGTGGTAGTTCCCTCACCGTGAATGGGGACATTACGCGCTTGGCACAGGTATTCAGCAACCTCCTTAACAATGCAGCGAAATACACCGAACCCGGTGGGGATATCACCGTGCGTGTGTTGCAGCAGGATGGAACGGCGACCATCACCATTTCGGATTCAGGGATCGGCATCGATCAGCAGGACCTGGCCAAGGTGTTCGAGATGTTCGCCCAAGTGGATCGCAAGTCGGACCGCGCCAAGGGAGGGCTGGGCATCGGACTGAACATCGTGCAACGCTTGGTAAAGATGCATGGCGGCACTATCACAGCGGCCTCCGAAGGCATAGGGAAAGGCAGCGACTTCACCATCACCCTGCCACTGGAGGAGCAAGAGGTATCATCGCCCCAAACAGCCCCCAAAGCGAAGACCGCGATCCAGCCGCTCCGGATATTGATCGTGGATGACAACGTGGACGCGGCCTTTGTGCTCAGCATGTTGCTGAAGCGACTTGGCCATGAGGTGCACGCCACACATGGAGGGGAGCAGGCCATTGAAGTGATGGAAGGCTTCAAGCCGGAGGTGGTGTTCTTGGACATCGGCATGCCCGGCATGGATGGCTATGAGGTGTGTCGACGCATGCGGCGACTGCCGGATACCGAAGGATGCCGGATCGTGGCACTGACAGGTTGGGGACAAGAGGAGGACAAGGCGCGCACGAAAGAAGCGGGCTTCGACGAGCACCTGGTAAAGCCCACCGACAAGGGCACCATATTGCGGTTGTTGGCAGAGTTCAGCGCTCAGCGGGGTTGAGATCGCCGCTGCTGGCTGCGGGAATGGACCTATTTCCTAGTTGGACACGGTCTCGGCCTGAGCTTGGTGCATCTCTTGGTGGACATGCACCAAGGCACGGTGACCGCACGCAGTGAAGGGAAGGACAAAGGCAGCGAATTCGAGATACGTCTTCCGCTGATGGAGGCAAAGGCTCGTCCCGAAGAAGTAGCGGAAGATGCGCAGATGGCGCAGACCGCAAGACGGGTGCTGGTCGTGGACGATAACCGGGATGCTGCGGAAAGCCTCGCGCACCTATTGCGCAAGAAGGGCCACGAGGTATACGAGGCCTATGATGGGATCCATGGGGTTCAAGAGGCGGCACTGCACCTCCCGGAGGTGGTGATATTGGACTTGGGCATGCCCGGATTGAACGGCTATGAAGTGGCCGAGCGTCTGCGGAGGATGCCAGGGATGGAACAGGCTTACTTGATCGCACTCACCGGCTGGGGATTGGAAGAAGACCGACAACGTTCCAAGTCAGCTGGCTTCGATGCCCATCTCACCAAACCAGCTGACAACGCCAAGCTTTTGGGCCTCTTGAGGGAACGCAAGCGTGCAGAAGGTATTTAGCTCCTTGGAGCAGGGATCCACCGATTGGATCGACGGGATCAGCCGATCGCAACTAAGCGCGAAGGCAAGCCCTATGCATTAACACGCTGTACGCAAAGCGGCGAAATGATAGTTGTCGATTGATCGGGACTTCGCGCTGGGCGAGCGATACGCAACATCAACAATGTCCGAGCAGAACATAGATGATCACGAAGACAAGCACGGTGCCCATGCATCCGCCTCCCCATTTCCAAGCTGCCGCACCAGCGAGTAGACCGCGGAACATGTTGTTCATGTGGGAAAGATAGCTCAGGCCGCGGCATCCAGCACGTAGCCCGTGCTGTTTAGGCCAAGGACGACATGCATGTCCGATGCGCCGCGCAAATTGCTTCGCTTGCCAAGGTGGACTACGCACCGCTCGCCCTGCACCTCACGCTCCAACGGGTCGGCGAAGATGGCATCGCAGATCAGGTCATCCAGTTGGTCCATGGGAACGGATGCTGGCATTTCCAGATCGATGGTCTCGATGTGGTCATGGACATTTACAGTACCGAAGACATTCAGTTCCTGTACCAGTTGGGGGAGGTTCGTTGTGATCATCTCCAGCACCTTCCCATGCACCGGGCCGAAACGGATCAGCAGCGAAAAACTCCCGCGTATCAGGCGCGCTGAAGCTGTTACAGGACGATCTTGATCGGGATAGTGCGCTGCGATACCTCTACATTGGGCGCCCCAAAATGGGGAGTGGGGTCCTCGAAAGTGTCTGCGGGTCCCGGGTGAAGGCCTACGTCATCGCTCCACGATCACACACCATGGCCGAAAGATGAGGTTGCTGATCTACTGGACCGTGCTTTGCTTTGAGGGGGGAAAGAATCCCACCTCAATGAGATACATCGCATCGCTTCTCGCCCTTTCGCTCCTAAGCTCGTGCTACGTACGTGTTCATGACAGGCCACCTCGGCCAAGGCGGCATCGGGTCATTGTGGTAGGGAGTATTCCAGCCCCTCCGGCAGATCGCTCCGCTGCGGTCTATTCGCAGAATGCGGCCGGACGTACACACTGTGAAAGTTGAGTGACGGTAGGTCGAGCATTCTCTTCAACCTCGTGCATCGCATTCCACTCGAACGCCGTATTCGTGCGGTCAACGTGAGACAGCGATCCTGTAGGTCCGCGTTATGTCGGTTCAACCTCTTGTTCTGAGCGGTGGGGATGTGCGCCTCGATGGCCTTACATACATGGACGCCACATACAAATAGGGTAGTGGGCATTGTTGCATCGCATTGGGGTGGATGTGGGCAACAGCCGCCACCCCTACATTTGCCCAGCCCTCTTGCATTCGTGGCGGCACGGATCCTGTCCTTTGGGGACCAACCAAAAACCGACTATCATGAACTCACATAAGATCTCCTTCAGTAAGGCATCCATACTGCCACTGATGTTGGTGGCAACGTTGCTCGCCAGTTGCGGCAATACGGCCGACACATCGGACGACAACTCTTCGACCCAACCCGTTCCCGTTGATTCGGTGAACCAGACCAGCAATGGCGGGATGAACTCGACCAATAATGCGAATTCTACGAATGCCAATGTGAGTTCGACCACAACCTCAACGTCGGATCGCTACGATCCTACCGGGAAGATGGATCCCAACGGCAACTACAATGCGGATGGAACTTTGCGGACGGGTGTAGTGCTTACGCCGACCCAAGAACGCACTGATGCCATGACCGGCATGAATGGGATCCGCGCCACGCTGATGGCTGAATTGGACCAGGTCCGCGCAGAACTGAAGAAAGGCGGAATGGATAAGGAACACACCGATGCCGATCAGGCGCAAGCCGCTGACCTCGCCCAAGGTCTTGAACGCATCGACCGCATGCTCGCAGACATGGGCGGTGCGACAGATGCAACTTGGACGGACATGCGTACTTCCCAGCTGAAAGCCGCAGGCGATGTGCGCACGTGGTGGACCGCACATGAAATTGCCCGCCAGGATATGGCCAAGCAGTAACAGACCGGTATCAATACACAGCTTCTCGATCGAAAAAGCCCTCGCCAAAAGCGGGGGCTTTCTCTTGTATGTGACTTTTTCGTCGCGTTGCAACATGAGGAGTTCATGGGACATGATGGAACGAAAAGGGGCAATGATCCCCCGATCGATCATGGGCGGCACCTAGTATGTCCGCACGAATAGGGGTGTTCGCCTATGGCATATAACTGGCTTGGTTGGGCCGAACCCTAAACCAAAAGGCGATGTATCATCACATCAAGAAACTCATGTATACCGTACATGTGGACAAGGCCGATCCCTATTTCGGCAAAATGCTCTTGGAACAATTCGGCGGCGCCAATGGTGAGTTGGCAGCAGCGATGCAGTATACCATCCAAGGACTGAACTGCGATGACGCAGGACTCAAGGACATGCTCATGGACATCGGCACTGAAGAACTGAGCCATCTCGAGGTCATCGGCACGTTGGCCCGTTTGCATCTGCGACCCACACGCAAAAGCCGTGACATGGCGGATGCGGATCCCTTGGTCGCTGTCGCCGGAGGAGGAGGGGTTGCGTTGTTCAATTCCGCCGGTAATCCATGGACCGCCGACTATCTGAAGATAACCGGTGAGATGGACGTTGACCTCCGCAGCAATATGGCGGCGGAGGCCCGCGCCAAGATCGTGTACGAGCGATTGATCGACTACTGCGACGATGCAGGAACGAAAGATGCGCTCCAATTCTTGATGAGCCGCGAGATCGCGCACCTGAAGTCCTTCATGCTTGCACTGGATAGCATGGGCAAGGATCCCTTGGATATCGGCCAGATCCCGCCCTCGCCTGACATGGCAAAGGCGTATTTTAACGATTCCACTGGCGAAGGCGAATTCGGCGCGCAGGACCTTCGTGGACCATGGAATGAGGATGGCTTCGACTTCATCGAAGCTCCTGTGCGCATTGAGAGCACACTGACAGAGAAACAGGTCAAGAATGTGATCCACCAAGCTGCGCGGTAACGACGCTTCAAGGTGAGCCGTGGATACTTTCACTTTATCTGCACTAAGGCGATCAGCCGATGATCAACATGGAAGTTGGATCATCGGCTGATCTTCTGTGTTACCATTACGTTTCTTAGGCATCAATGATGAAGATCAATCAAAATCTTAAGGGCTTCTGGGGAAACCTGAAGACCACTGCGAATAGAATTCGGGGAGATCGACCCCTTCACGCAGGCTGGATTCTTGGCGTATACCACCATTTTCGCGTTGCCTGGGGTCATCATTCTGGTGATCGCTATTGCTGGTTTCTTCTATGATGCTGACCAAGTACACCAAGCGCTCTATTCCCAGTTCGGGAGTTTTATCGGGTCGGACACGAGCAAGCAGCTCGCGAGTATCGTGGAACAAGCGGATAAGCATCGCAGTGGCATATTTTCGAAGATCCTAGGTGGGCTCGCCCTAGCAGTCAGTGCTTCTGCGGCCTTTGCCGCATTGCAACGCGGATTGAATAAAGTTTGGCGCATTCCACCGGTGAAGGGCAAGGCCGTGCTGCGGTATCTGGCTTCCCGCATGATCTCCTTGGCCCTTATCGCTGCCTTCGGCTTCGTGCTTCTTATGTCACTTGTATTGGATGCCGTGCTGGTGAATATCGGTGAGCGCGCTGGTGCTTGGCTACCTGCCCATGATATACTGTTCGGGGTATTGGGCATACTGGCTTCCTTCGCCATGGTCACCTTGGTGTTCGCCTTGGTCTTCAAACTCCTTCCCGATGCAAAGGTCCCTTGGCATTCCGTGTGGGTGGGTGCCATTTTCACGGCTATCCTCTTCACTGCAGGTAAATTTCTCATCGGATTCTACATAGCAAAGACGGGCGCAGGTAGCGCTTATGGCGCTGGCGGCGTTATCATCATCCTGATGCTCTGGACCTACTTCTCCACCCTTATCCTACTGTTCGGCGCGCAATACACCTATGTCAGCTCTGGGGCATCGGCGAAGCATATGGAAAGCCTTCACGCAAAGGGTTGACCGACGAAATCCGCGTTGCGATGGACATGGAAAGGGCCGCTCTGCCAAGAGCGGCCCTTTTCGTTCGCAGAACTTATTCTTTGGATCACTGCGCTATGATGGATCCAGATGTTCAGGTGATCAACAGCACATCGGCGCACCGTTCAACCGTTTGATCCAACTGAACAAGAATGCCTAAGACACTTTTTTCCAGATGACGGATCCGAAGACCAAGGCCAGTACCAGCAGGATCAAGAAGATGTAGAAGATCACTTTGGCGATCGCCGCAGCACCGGCAGCGATCCCTGTAAAACCGAGCACTCCAGCGATGAGTGCGATGACGAGAAATGTAAGTACCCAGCGAAGCATGGTTCAATGTTTAATGGTGAGTGGTGAAGAGAAATGTACGCGTTACTCTAGTGGGTGGCGTACTCCACCGTTTTGCGGAGGGCTGTGATGGTGGATAGGGTGGTAGTGACCTGGGACGCTTGCTTGCGCAACAGGATCATCACTTCCGGGGGTGTCTTGCTATCCTCCATCACGGTATCATATCGCTTGGTCAAGTACTCTTCACCGCGCTCACATTCCGCGAGCACAGCGGGGTCCTCGGAGCTCGTTAAAGCTTGGCGGATGTCCAGCCAAGCCCTGTGCAGATCGCCTTTCAAGGTGCCATCGTCCAACTTATCCACTCCAGGATGCAACTGACCGATAGCAGTGCCGAGTTCCTGCTTCATGCCCATGCGGTCCGATGCCAACGTGGAAAGGAACGAAGCCAGTTGCGGGGTAGCTGCCTTGGAAGAAGCTTCCTGGTAGCCCTTGATGCCATCACCAAGAAGTTTATAGAGGTCTTTCAGTGTATCAATGGAAACGTTCTGGTCCATTTTGCCGGTTTTGGTTTCGGACCCCTTTGACCAGCATTGTGCCGATCACCTGTCGCAAGGATATTCGGATCACGTGGGGTGGTGACTCCCCGAAAAGCTGAAATGCGAGGGATCATGGCCACGTTGTTCCTTGACTCCATCCCTGTGCTGTCGCGGAAACCGGGCCGCTCAGCAGCCCTTTACGGTGGCATGTGCTTTGGCTGCGGTCGTTTAAAAAAAGAACTTCCATGGGATCGGAAAAACAATTGAGTGGCCAGGAGGCCATTGAGCAGTTCAAGGAGATGGTGAAGCACCAAAGCATGTGCATGCTGGTGACGCAGGTAGGGGAGCACCCCAATCATAGTCGCCCCATGAGTGTGGGAGAAGTGGACGATGCCGGGAATTTCTGGATGCTCACCTTGAGAACAACGGACAAGGTGAAGGACCTTCACAAAGACCCGCGCTGCTACTTGTATTTCTCAAATCCCTCGGACCAGGAGTTCCTTTCCATTATGGGCACCGTGGAAGTGGTGAACGATGCACAGCGCAAGAAGGACCTGTGGGATCCTTTCGCGAAAGCGTGGGTGCCGGAGGGTTTGGAAGACCCTGATCTGCGTGCGTTGAAGATCACACCGAAAGAGGGCTACTCCTGGGATACGAAGAATGGCAAGGTGGCAGCTGCAGTGAAGATCGCAATGGCGGCGATCACCGGCGGAGGCATGAGTGATGGAGGCGTGGAAGGCAAGGTCCGGCCGTAAGCGTAGAAGAGTGCAAAGCTGGAAGGTCCCGCACAGCATACGATGCGTGTGGGCCTTCTGCTTTTACCAATAAGGTCAAGCTTTCTGTGAAGACTTATTGGATGATCTAGCGGTACTCGCCTTCGCATCCTTTAGCATCGAAGGGTCATCCTCCTTGTGGTTCGCTGCAAGTGGCTTAGTGGAGCCATCACCAGCTTGTGCCGTGTCCTGCGCGGTGCCCATGCTCAAGTGGTCATCTTGTCCCTTCTTGTTGGAACCCGTGTCCGGTCTGTTCTTCGCTTTCATCTCCTTCGTTGAGTTGTGTTCTCTCTCGATCAAGTCCTTGGCTCCGTTCCCGCATCGTGCCCCACCAAGAATAAACTGATGGTGTAGGCCGGTCGATCATTGTCTTGTGCGCTCTTCGGCCGTGCCACCAGTTGTGTGAAAAGGTCTTGCTCCACATCATACATGGCCTCTACGGCATATCCCTCCCGATCGAAGGGAACGTGGACCATCTTCGTGGCCTGGTCCGGCTCGTCGCTATCCATCTGGATAGCGATATCGTACAAACGTTCCAACTTCTCGTCAAATGCTTGACGGAGCCTACGGACTATAAGTGGGGCGTCTTGAAGGTCTGGAGTGGGCAGGTATTTGGACAGCATTACGGATCGGGCTTTCCATGCTACACGACCACTACTGTGCCACTCTCCATGAAAAGACGGCGGTCGCTGAGATCCATTCGGTGGAACGACCCGCGCGGTCCGCTTCATAAAACGTGTCGGAGGCATATGGAAAGGACCTGAACGAGCATCACATCGGATCTGTGGAAGCGGAAACGCGTCATCGGGGTAAGGCTTAAGAAACAGGCTCTTGGACTCGAGCTCAAAGCGCTGCCAGTATTGGCAGGTGTTTTGGAAACCCATGGTGCATAGAACCAAAGTCATGGGAAATTGGACAGACGATACGATGCTTACAGCCGCGGTGGCAACCGCCGCAACCACTAGTGCTATTGCCCTTTTGGGTCATTTGGAGAACGGTTCTGCCGTGGCACCTCTCAATGCGGCAAGCCACATGGTGTGGGGCGAAGAAGCAACGACCGAGGAAGTGGATGCCCGCCACACACTGCCCGGCGTGGCGATCACCGTAGCTGGTGTTGCCAGTTGGGCCGGCGTGCATGAACTGATGATGCCTCGAGAAAGGCCTTCGGTCCCAAGAGCTCTGCTTACAGGAGCCGCCACCGCAGTGGCCGCCTACGTTACCGATTACCATGTGGTGCCGAAGCGCTTCACCCCAGGATTTGAAAAGCAGTTGTCCCGCAAGGCGATGTTCGGGGGGTATGCCACATTAGCCATAGCATTGGCGATGGGCAGCTTGTGTAGGGAGAGTGATCAGGCTTGAAGTTGGGAGAGGATCGCATCGGAATGGAACTGAAAAAGGAAACTGAACGCACGGCCGAGTCCACCGAGGTGGAGCATGTACGCCGTACGCATACCTATTGGTTGGGTGGATATGGCCTGATAGCGTTGGGCTGCCTGGTCGTCTATCTATTGGATAGAATGCAGCTCTTGGCATTAAGTGAAAGCACGCGCTTTTACCAAAGGACCGCGTTGGCCGGCTTCCTCATTTTCTTTATCCTCTTCATCTCCCAACTCGTGCTGAAGTTCGTGGTGAACAGTGCACGGACAGCCGTCTTCAAATACAACACCTTGCGTGTCGTTCGCTTGGTCGCCGTGCTGCTGGTGGTGATCGTAGCACTGTCCTACCTGTTCCATAACTGGTATACCGCTGCCGTGTCCTTGGGCTTGATCTCGCTGGTGTTGGGCTTCGCATTGCAGGGGCCCATCTCTTCTTTCATCGGCTGGCTGTATATCGTCTTCCGGTCGCCGTTCCAAGTGGGCGACCGCATCGCCATCGGTGACGTGAGGGGTGACGTCTTGGAAGTGGGTTACTTGGATACCACGCTTTCCGAATTCCATGGTAGCTACCTCTCCAGTGATCTGCCCAGCGGGCGCTTGATCCGATTGCCTAACAGCTTGGTCCTCCAATCGCCTGTGTTCAATTACTCCTGGCAGGAGGATCCGTTCATCTGGAATGAGATCGCCTTCCAAGTGGCCTACAACAGCGATCTCGACTTCATTGTATCCACCTTGCGGCGAGTGACCTTGGAGGAAGTGGACCCCGAGATCACCGACAACGTGAAAGAACTGAAGGACCTCATCAGGGGCACCCCGGTGGGTGATCTGCCCTTGAAGGAATACCCGGTGATCCAGCTCCGCATCAACTCAAATACGTGGGTGGAGGCGGTGGTAACGTACTTGGTCGATCCGAAGAAGGGTGGTGCCACCAGGACCCGCATCATCGGGAAGGCGCTGAAGGAATTGAACATGGAACCCGGCCGCGTGCTATTCCCCAAGGGAGAGAATCGGTAGGGGCGGCACCGGAAGATCCGCGCACGGATCCGGGAAGTTCCATACAGTGAGCACCGTGTACTGTACGGATATATTTTTGAGACGGATTCCCGCTTCCAACTCCTTCGATGAACCAACACCCCCAGATGGTGCAAACATCCGGTCCTGGCCCCTCCAAGCAGGAACAGATCGACCTGCTGAACAGGATCAACGCGCTGGAGACGTTGCTGCAAACCTTCCACTCCGGGAATGAACACTACCGAGCGATCGTGGAGTCCAGTGATGATGGGATCATCAGTAAGGACCTCAACGGTGTGATCACCAGTTGGAACCACGGGGCCGAACACATTTTCGGTTTCACAGCTGCAGAAATGATCGGTCGTCCGGTCCGCGTGCTCATTCCGGAGGAAATGCAAAGTGAAGAGGATACCATCCTCGCTCGCATCAGGAACGGTGAGCGCGTGGATCACTTTGAGACCGAGCGTTTGCATCGGTCCGGCGCTCGCGTGGCTGTTTCGCTGAACATCTCTCCCATCAAGGACCGCGAGGGGCGCGTCTTCGGCGCTTCCAAGATCGTGCGCGACATCTCCGCACAAAAGCAGGCCGACGTCTTGCGGGATCGACTCTCGGCGATCGTGGAGTCCAGTGATGACGCCATCATCAGCAAGGACCTGCAGGGCATCATTGCCAGTTGGAACCAAGGTGCCGAGCGGATCTTCGGCTACACCGCATTGGAAATGATCGGCACGTCCATCCTGCGCATTGTGCCTGAACATCTCCTATCCGAAGAGGCGGGCATCCTGCAGCGGATGCGTTCCGGGCAGCGCATCGATCACTTCCGCACCACGCGCATCCGCAAGGACGGCGTCGCCATCCCCCTGTCCATCACCGTATCCCCGGTGCGGGATGCTTCGGGTAAGGTTGTCGGAGCCTCCAAAGTGGCCCGCGACTTCAGCGAGCAGCTACGCATCGAGCAGCGATTGGAAGAAGCCGACCGGAACAAGGACCACTTCCTAGCTACGCTGGCGCATGAGCTGCGCAACCCGCTCGCACCCCTTACCAACGGATGGGAAGTGATGGGGATGTGCATGGACGATCCTGCTGTCCTCGGCCCAGCACACGCGCTGATGGGTCGCCAGTTGCGGCATCTGACCCGGTTGGTGAATGACCTGATGGACATCAATCGTGTGAACCACGGCAAGGTCAAGATGGCCTTCGCGGTGTTGGACCTGCATAGGGTCCTGCAGGAAGCGGCCGAGCTGGTGCACCCCGTTATGGAGGAAGCGGGCCACTCGGTGCAGTTCGACCTTGCCCCACACCGCATTGAAGTGCGCGCGGATGCTACCCGCTTGGTGCAGGTCTTCGGCAACCTGCTCTCCAACGCCGCCAAGTATTCACCCCGCAACAGTCAGATCATTATCCGTACACGTATGCAGGATAGCAAGGTGCGGGTCCAGGTGCAAGACAATGGATCGGGACTCGCTCTTGGAGATGTGGACCGCATCTTTGAGATGTTCGCCCAAGTGGAATTCCTGCGGGGAGAGCGCCAAGGCGGGCTGGGCATCGGCTTAAGCTTGGTGAAGCAATTGGTCGCCATGCACCATGGTTCGGTCTCGGCCGCCTCCGAAGGATTGGGCAAAGGCACCATCATCTCCGTTGAACTTCCCTTGGCGGGAACGGCAGCCGATTGAAGCCGTCCATCCGCGATGGGCTGGAGCCGGAGATCGCTACCTCTGCACGAGAGCCTGTTATTCGTGAAGGCCCGTCGCACTGATCATCACGTAGTAGCCATCTGGATCACGCAGCGTGAAATCCATGGTCCTCGTGTTGGGGTTCATCCGCGGTTCCTCTGCGAGCGAGGAGACCAAGGTGCGCGACCGCTGCAACGAAGCATCAAAGTCATCCACACGAAAGAACAACAGCACGCCATTCCCGGGTTCAGCATGGGCGGGGCTCATCAGCGACGGATGTTCGTGCTCACCCCAAGCGTGCAGGCATAGGATCACCATGCCGTCCATGTCAAGGATCTGGCCATAATGGTCATGCGCGGGCTGTGATGTCGGCAGTCCAAGCAGCGTTTGATACCAAGTGAAACTGCGTCCGACATCGGCGACACCGATCGTGGTCCAGAGTCTTTTCATGTGATCATTGCTGAGACCACTTCTTCAGTGATACTCTTCGCACCGCTTTAAAGGACGATGTTCTCTTCCGCGTAGGTGATCAGTTGAACTGCTTGCCGACGAAAGTGAGCAACTGCTCATCGTCCATCTTGTTCGAGGTGCTTTCGGTGGCCACCGCGTTCTTGTATTGCGGTGTATTCGCCAGGAAGTGGATGAACTGCTCCTGCACTTGTCCAGTGCCTGTTACATGCACCTCGTCCACATTGGGCATGATCGCAGCGATCTCCTTGAAGAACTTATGCTCCAACGCGATGGCCTGGTTGTTAGCAGCGTTCTCGCTGGAGTTGTTGGCCGCTCCTTCGTTCTTCACATGGCCGAGGATCACGAAACCTTGACCTTCGGCAGCCGACCGGCCCGAGACCGTGGCATGTTGCCCATCCATCCATACACCGAACTGCTTTTTCTGTTTGCTCATTGTTCTTGTTGTTTGCTAAGGGAAGGCGCGTTGGCTGATGCCTGCGCCGTTACTGATGGTTCAAGGGCATTGCCAGGTACACTTGGAATGTCGAATTGTGCGCATTGCCCAACAGCAGCTGCGCGTTAGTGGATCCGGCCAGTTCAGCAAGCCCATGCAAATGCTGCACGCCGATCTGTAGACGGCCGAGGTTCGCACTGATCGCCAACACCAGGCCGTAATCCTCAGTATGTAGATCAGCGCGGTCCAGTACACCGTTAGCGCTGCCGAGATCGTTCGCGCTGTTGACCGAGCTGGACAGTAGATAGCCAGCATACGCACCGGCATGCACTTCCACTACATGGCCAATGCCGATGACAGCAAAGACCGGAAGATCCAAATAGTCCAGTTTGAACGTGGTCTTTTGGTTGTTCAGGTCATCATAGGTCACTGTGGCGCCATTGGTCGCATACAACAACTCGGCTTGCAAGCCCAGGTGTTTGCTTGCGGCGATACGTCCGTATACACCAGCGTTAAAGCCCGTCCGCCAATCCGTGCGGCTGGCAGCATCGGCCTGGCCGCGCATGTTCGTGAAGGAAACGCCCCCTTTCACGCCGTACTTGTCGCTCATTTGGGCCATTGTGCCGGAAGCGCATGCGCTAAAAGCAAGTATGAGACAGAGATGTGTAAAGGAGCGTAAGATATTCAGCATGCGTCGGTCATGAGCTGCACGTGCCGTACCGCACGCCAATCGCTTGGTCCTTAACCGCTCACCTTTAGATTCGCCGTTTCTCATCGGCACATCAGTACTCAAAGGGGGGTGATCGCACCCCTTTGCGATAGATGACCCGGATGAGGTATACAGCTGCCGGAGTTCTATGCAGCCGTCAACGTTCAGGAAGGCCAAGCCATGTGGCGGCCGGACAGCTTGCGGGTGAAGATCTGGTGAGCGGTTGAGGTCCGAGGACTTTATGTGAGGATGCGCAGAACACCGAACTTCGGCACCGTCGATCGATGGCGCTTCAGTCGAAGATGGACACTGCTTACCTCATGCCCCAGCGAGAACCTATAACGGTGGACCGTATCACCATCACCCGCCCTGATGATTGGCACATGCACCTGCGCGATGGTGCCGCATTGGCCACCACGGTGCCCCACGCTGCGCAGCACTTCGCACGGGCCATCGCCATGCCCAACCTACTGCCGCCTGTGACCACCACGGATCAGGCACTTGCCTACCGCGACCGCATCCGCTCCGCCCTCGCCAAAGGATCATCCTTCCAGCCTTTGATGACCCTGTATCTCACCGATCGAACAACGCCCGCGGAGATCCTGCGTGCCCGTGTAAGCGGTGTGGTACAAGCCGTGAAGCTTTACCCTGCGGGCGCCACGACGAATTCTGATGCTGGAGTAACGGAACTCGCCAGCTTGTACTCCACGTTTGAAGCGATGGAGCGGCTTGATATGCCCTTGCTGATCCATGGGGAGGTCACCGATGCGGACATCGACATCTTTGATCGCGAACGGGTCTTCCTGGAGCGCCATCTGATCCCGATCACGCAGCGTTTTCCGGCACTGCGCGTGGTGCTGGAGCACATCACCACCAAGGAGGCTGCTGAATTCGTGGCAGGCGCACCGCCGCAGGTGGCGGCAACGATCACGGCGCATCACCTGTTGCTGGACCGCAACGCCATGCTCGCCGGCGGCATCCGGCCGCACTTGTATTGCTTACCCATCCTTAAACGCGCCACGCACCGGGAGGCGCTGGTGCGGGCTGCCACCAGTGGAAGCCCGAAGTTCTTCCTCGGCACGGACAGCGCGCCACATGCACGGCCCACCAAGGAAACGGCCTGTGGTTGTGCCGGCATCTACACGGCCCACGCGGCCATAGAGCTGTATGCCGAGGTCTTCGACGCCGCAGGTGCTTTGGACAAGCTGGAGGCTTTCGCCAGTTTCCACGGCCCGGATCACTACACCCTCCCGAGGAACACCGATCACATCACGCTGATACGGCGCGAACTCCACGTTCCGGAGGTGTTCCCCTTCGATGGGGAGACGGTGGTGCCATTCCATGCCGGTGGAACAGTCGCTTGGAGCGTGCTTCCCCCAAACTAGGAACGGCCGCAGAGCGGGACGAGTGTATCCGGTGTCGGCGTGTTCAGGTTTTGGTCCCTTGGCTCTTGGCGCGTTAGGCTTGGGCTTTTCCATGTCTGCGTGAAGTCCAAAAACTTCCGAAGTGGCTCGGTTGAAAGCCGGACAGAACGCCTAGGTGGCCCAACTTGAGAAGAACACAAGTGTTGGTAGGTTTGAACAGGTGCGGGGATGGGGAACACCCGTGGAGTTACTTAAAGCCCCAATTCCTCTGTGATCATTTCCTTCGCGCCGGGAGGACCGGTCAATTGTAAGGAAGCGAAGGACCTATCACCGGCAATGGTGAGACCGAAGAGAAAGAAGGAGCAACAGGCACGCTCGGTCTTGATGAACTCGGTAAGCTCATCCACCGCCGCATCGGTACCGGCAAAGCGGAGCGCGAAGCCATTTTCCAATTCCGTTCGGTCCACCACCTGGGCTTTCAACGAGGCGAGCACCGTCTCTTTGCGGTGGCGCATTTCCTCCGTGGTCAATGTGCAACTCACATCGGACTTGGAAGTCTGGGCGGTTATGGAGTAACATGCCTGCTTCGCCGCAGGCTGGCCGGATATTCCCTCCGTGACACTCTTCATCGTTTCACCAATCGGATCGATCGATCGATCGATGCCCCGCGTAAACGCAACACATACATGCCAGGCGGCAGTGAAGCATAGTTGAGGATCAATTGACCGGAAGTGGCACGCGCTGGGCGATCGTCCAACAGCCGCCCGACCTGATCGAAGAGCTGCGCACGTTCCACCAAGGCGATCACCCCACCGGAAAGATGCAGCTCATCCTCGAAGGGCTGTGGCCACACGTATAATGTTCCGACCTGTGATAGCTGCGCTATCCCCTCCGTGGCCTCGACCACGGTGCTTACCACCACCGTGTCGCACCAAGTGTCCGTGCAGTTCTGGCCGTTCAGTTCGTTGGTCACCGTAAGGCACGCCACATAGGTCCCCGGCTCCGCATAGAGGTGCCAAGGGTCGTGGTGGTCGGATGTGCTGCCATCACCGAAGTGCCAGGAATAGTGGTTGGCGTCTGTTTGGCTCGGGGAGAAGTGAACGCTGTCCGCGTTCTGTTCCAAGGCATTGAATTGGAACTCCGCGTTGCACTCCGGACCTGTACCACCCAACACCACCACCGTGTCGCACCAAGTGTCCGTGCAGTTCTGGCCGTTCAGTTCGTTGG
>JBEPUG010000070.1:0-17505 GCA_041691695.1 Flavobacteriales bacterium | reverse complement strand
GTTGCCCTTCGTTTCATCGCGCGCCCCCAGCAGCACACGCATACCCTGCTGCGCGAAGGCCTCCACTTGGGCCATAGCTTCCTGCTTCCCTTCGGGGGAAAGCACGGCCTGTCGCAGGATCCGTTCCGGTGCGCCCTTGCAGGCGATGATACGATCGCCCGCATCATTGGCGAAGACGTGGGTCATCATCGGTGGCTTTCCACTGATCGGATACTCATGCACCATCCGCCGCTCGGGACGTTCATCGCGCGCTGTGGTGCGGGCGTATGCCGCGTGGAGTGCTTTCTCCATGGGGTCGAAGGGCACGGGCTCGCTGGCCCACATCGCCATCTCGACCAACGCCATGGCTTCGGGCGATAACTGCTGCGCATCCGCCTTCTCCACTTTGCCGGTGGCCTTCACGAAAAGCTCCGCCAAGGCCATTCGGTTCTCGGTGATCGTGCCGGTCTTGTCGGTGCAGATCACAGTGGCCGCGCCAAGGGTCTCCACAGTGGTGACCCGCTTCGCGATGACGCCCTGCCGCGCCAAACGCCAAGCACCCAACGCGAGGAACGTGGTGAAGGCCACGGGGATCTCCTCCGGAAGGATCGACATGGCCAAGGTGAGGCCGGATAGAAGGCTGACCGAGAATGAGCCAGTGCGGTAGAAGTCCACGGCCCATACGAGTGCGAAGAAGATCACGCCGACTATCGCCATGTTGCGCACGAAGCGACCGATCTGCACCTGCAGCGGAGTAGGCGGCGGCACGATCGATGCCAATGATCCGCTAATGCGGCCCAAGCGGCTGCCCATGCCCACGGCTTCCACGCGGTAGAGCGCGAGACCCGAGACCACCTGCGTGCCCTTGCAAACCCTGGCGTTCTCCGGATCTTCCGCACTGCGTGCCACCGCGAAGGCCTCGCCGGTGAGGATGGATTCGTTCACACTGAAATCGTTGCTCTGCACAATGGTGCCGTCGGCCGCGAGCAGGCTTCCTTCCTCTGCCACGGCATGATCGCCGACCACCACATCCTCCACGGGGATCTTCACCACTTGCCCGTTTCGGACCACTGTGGCCCGTTGCATGCTCAGCGCTTTCAAGGTGCTCAAGGCGATGCGGCTGCGCGAATCCTGATACAGCGAGATGGCAGTCAACAGCAGTATGGCACCTACCATGAAGAAGCCCTCGTGCCACTCCCCGAGTAGGAAGTAGATCAAGCTGGCCGCCAACAGCAGCAGCACCATCGGCTCCGTCAGGGCATCCTTCAATGCTGGAAAGAAGAAGCCTTTGTCTCCCTCCTCCAGCACGTTACGGCCATGCTGAGTACGCGCGGCCAGCACCTGTTCATCGGTCAAGCCGTCAACGTCGAATGGATTTCCCTGCATGGCGTGCGGTGCAGATCAAAGATGAGCATCCGCCCGATGTGGAAAGCTGACTTTGGTCCGCTCGACCAGAATGCCATTTCGAACTCTTCAAAGAGTGCCCAAAAAAGGAGTACTGGATCCTCATACCGAATTGGCGATCGAGGCTTCATCAATGAGCATGCGTTTCGTGAAGCAATAGGCTCATCGGTGGTCATAATTTCCAGCTGCGCGGTGGGGCTCCTAGGTCCCCAACCCCTCCACATACTTTCGGTCGTTGGCCAACCGTGGCACCTTGCTTTGTGCATCGTTCATTCCGCGCGCTTTCATCCAGGCGGCAAAGCCTCCGCGCGGTACCTGCACGATCACCAGGGGGCGTAGCACCTTGCCGGCGATCAGGTCCTTGTAGTACGTATTACGCTGCTGAAGCGCAACATCGATCGCTTTTGCGAAACCGGCCATATCGCTCGGTGGAACGGCGAACTCGATGTGCCATTCGTGAAATGGCAGGCCCTCCTTTGGTGAAAGTTGCGGCGCTACCGTGAACTCCGCCACTTCACACGGAAAAGAAGCTACAGCGTCCTTCAATGCGCCCTCCACTTCCTCCGCGATGACGTGTTCTCCAAATGCACTTGTGAAATGCTTGGTCCGGCCGGTGACAACGATGCGCGGCGGGGTCAGCGAAACGAACTTCACGGTGTCACCGATCTCGTAGCCCCATAGGCCCGCATTGGTGTGCAGCACCAGCGCGTAGTTCACGCCCAATTCCACTTCGCCGATGGACAGGCGACGCGCATCGGGCTTACCGAGTTCGCTGGTGGCGATGAACTCGAAGTAGATCCCATTGTCCAAAACGAGCAGCAAGCCTTCGCCGGGACCTTGGTCCTGATAGGCAACGAAGCCCTCGCTGGCGGGGAACAGTTCAACGCTGTCGATGCTTCCGCCTATGAGCGCTTCCATACGACTGCGATATGGCTCATAGTTCACGCCACCGTAGACGAAGAGTGAGAAATGCGGGAAAACCTCCTGCACTGTCGCCTTACCTGTGCGGACAAGCAGGCGCTCGAAATACATCTGCACCCATGCCGGGATCCCGCTGATCAGGCGCAGGTCGGCGGTCATCGTTTCGCCCACGATCGCTTCCACTTTCGTTTCCCAGTCGGGGATGCTGTTGGTGGTGAAACTGGGCATGCGATTCTTCAGCAGGTAGGAAGGCACATGGTTGGCCACGATACCGCTGAGTCTGCCACTGGGGATGGCCCCCTTGCGGTCCAGCACCGGGCTGCCTTGCAGGAAGATCATCTTCCCATCAACGAAATCCGTGTTGCCGCTGCGGGCGATATAGGCGAAGAGGGCGTTGCGCGCACTGTTGATGTGGTTGGGCAGGCTCTCCTTCGTGATCGGGATGTACTTCGCGCCACTGGTGGTGCCGCTGGTCTTGCAGAGGTAGAGCGGAAGGCCAGGCCAGAGCACGTCGCGCTCCCCCTTTATGATCCGCTCGATCCATTGCCGCAGCGCCTCATAGTCGCGGAGTGGCACGGCCTTCACCAAGGACGGGTGGTCCTTCACTTGGTCCAGTCCGTGCTCTTTCCCAAAGGCCGTGTTCTTGCCTTCGGCGATCAGCTTGCGCAACACCTTCTGCTGCGTGGCCACCGGGTCCATAGCGGCGCGCATCACGCGCTCCGTGGCGCGCTTCGCCATCAGCTTCGCCGCGATCGCCTTCAGGGACATGGCACAGACCGGCTGTCCGGTCTCATTTGAATCCGATGTACTTCTGCGGGTCCACGGGCACACCGGCCGACCAAAGCTCGAAGTGGAGGTGCGGCCCGGTGGTGAATTCACCGCTGTTGCCCACGATGGCGATGGCCTCCCCGGCTTTCACACGATCGCCCACATCCTTCAGCAGCACGGCGTTGTGCTTGTAGACGCTCACCAGACCAAGGCTATGCTGCACCTGGATCACATAGCCCGCATCGCTCGTCCAACTGGCCATGATCACGGTTCCATCCAAACAGGCCTCCACGGCCTCGTCCGCTTTGGTGACGATGTCTATGCCATAGTGCCCCTCGCTAGCATTGAAGGTGTTCGTGACCACTCCGCGCAGGGGAGGGAAAAAGAGCAGGCCAGGCAGGCCAAGTCTGTCGAGTGAGGCGGGGCCACCTGCCTCATGCACACTGTAAGCCTCTTCTTGGGCCACCCGCGTCCGCATCAAGCTGTCGGCCTTGGAAGGCTTGAGGTCCGCAGCGGTAGGCAGCTTCTTGATGGGCACAGCAAGCGTCGCACTGTCTGCTGGCAACTTGCCGCTGAGGATGTTCCTCAAATTGTCGATGTAGGCATCGCGCACGGTCATGGCCTGGTCCAGGGAATCAGCGGTGGCCATGGCGCGATACGCGTTGAGCTTCACCTTCTGGTTGGAGTAACCGGGGATGTATTGTTTGATGGGCGTGAGGACGATCACCGCCGTCACCAGCGCGCCATACAAGGCGAAGGTCACCGCTGCGAGCAGGATCACGTTCATGCGCGATAGCCGGAAGCTCCAGCGCTCCTCATAAGTAGCCTCATCGATGAGCACCGCGCGGTACTTACTGCGCAGCTTGCGCATCAGCTTGCGGCGCTTCTCCTGTCGCTTGAAGGAATCCGGATTCTGTTCTTCGGCCATGGCGGTCGGGGGCCGCAAAGTTGTACACGATGGCGGAACCCGCCCCGTGCAGGGTGCATGAAATATCTTCGCCGCCTTGCTGTTCTTACAGCACCGCACATGCGCCGCTCCTTTTTCCGCGTCCTCCTTCCGGCTTTGGCCATGGTGACGGTAGTGGCATGCTCCACGGACAAGGACGCTTGGCTGAACCGTACGTTCCACAAACTGGTGACGCGCGACAACGGCTGGTTCAACGCCAATGAGAAGCTGAAGGAGACGGTGGACGCCATGCAGAAGGCCTACGTGGACGACTACGACCAGGTGCTGCCCATTTTCGTGATCGGCACCGAAGATCAGGCAAAGGCCATCGTGCCAGACATGGAGACCTGCATCGCGAAGTGCGCGCTGGTGATCGATCGGAATTCGATGGACATCGGCGGCAAGGAGAAGAACAGTTGGATCCCGGATGCCTGGTTCGTCATCGGTAAGAGCCATTTCTACAAGCGCAGCTACATGGATGCGGAGCGCACCTTCGACTACATCGGGCGTCGCTACAAAGGGGACGAGAAGCAGCTGGAGGCTAAACTCTGGCTGGCGCGCACAGCGATCCAACTGGAGGAATATGCCAAAGCACGCAGTGCGCTCGATGAGATCAAGAAGCAGAAGAAGCTGCCCAAGCATTTCCCGCAGGACCAGCTCAGCGCCGTCGATGCCCAATTGCAATTGCGTCTTGGAAAGGTGGACGACGCCATCATCTCCTTGGAGCGCGCGGTGCAGATCGGCGAAAGCAAGCAGGACCGGGTGCGCTGGTCCTTCATCCTCGCGCAGCTGTATCAGCTCAAAGGGCAGGAGGACAAGGCGATCGCGCAGTTCAACAAGGTCACACGCATGGGCCCCTCGTATGAGATGGGCTTCCACGCCCAGATCTTTCAGGCCTTGGCATTCGACCGGGGGGACAGCAAGACCATCCGCAAGAAGCTCGAACGGATGCTCCGCGACGAGAAGAACATCGACCACTTCGACATGATCCACTACGCCTTAGCGGACCTGGACCTGAAGGAGAATCAGCGGGACATCGCCTTGGCGGAACTCAAGAAAAGCGTGCGCGCCAGCACCACGGACACCCGCCAAAAGGCAAAGAGCTTCCTCAAGCTCGCCGACCTCTACTTCAACGACAAGAAGTATCCCGCTGCGCAGAGCTACTACGACAGCACCAGCACGATACTCGCAGAAGACAACCCGCGTTTCGACGAGGTAAAGACCCGCGCCTCGGTGCTGGGCGACCTCGTGGTGCAACTGAATATCATTGCCCGGGAAGACAGCCTTCAGACCTTCGCCAAGTTGGATCCCGCGGAACAGCAGAAGCGCATTCAGGACATCATCAAGCAACGCGAGAGTGATGAGGACGCCAAGGATCAAGCCGCCTCCGATGCGCGCGACGTGGTGACCAGCAACGCCATCACACCCAACAACCCGGGCAGCCCCTCCAGCAGTGGTGCTTGGTATTTCTACAACCCTACGCAGATCTCGCGAGGGGTCGCGGATTTCAAACAGAAGTGGGGCAACCGGCCCAACGATGATGACTGGCGAAGGTCCGACAAGAGCGGCACTGCCCTCGTGGATGTCGCCGAAGAGCAGGCACCTGATTCGGTCCCGGCTGCCGTGGCAAAGGTGGACGCAAGCCTTCCTGCCTGGAAAGATCCATCCAATTACCTCAAAGGACTGCCTACAAGCGCTGCCGCTTTGGACTCCAGCAATTCCCAGATCTGCCATGCGCTCTATGTCTCGGGCATGATCTACAAGGAGAAGCTGAAGGACGTGGACAACGCGATCGAAAGCTTCGAGGTGCTCAACAACCGCTTCGACGATTGCACCTTCACGCCAGAGTCCTACTACCAGCTCTACCGCATCTACTTGACCAAGGAAAAGGAGGGCGGCTTCATCGACTTCGGAGGCTCCAACTCCAAGGGGTACGCGGACCAGATCCTCAAACGTTGGCCCGATTCGGAGTTCGCTCGGCTTGTGCGCAACCCCGACCAACTGCAGGCGGACGAGGCCACCAAGCAGGCGGAGGCGGCGGCGTATGAAGAGCTCTTTCACCAATATAAGCAGGGCGCTTATCGGGGCGTGATCGCCACCTGTGACGGTGTGATCTCCGAGCAGCCGAACAACCACCTCCTCGCCAAATACTACCTGCTGAAAGCAATGGCCATCGGCGGGCTGCACCTCACCGGCGCATGCCGCGATGCACTCACCGCAGTGGTCACCAACTTCGTCGGCACCGACGAGGCGAAGGCCGCCAGTGTATTGCTCGCCGACATGGACCGGCTCAGCGGCAAGACCACGGCGACCGCCCCTGCAAAGCCAGCTGGCCCTACCTATGCCAATGAGGACGGCGAGCATCTCGTATTGATCCTGGTGCCGGACAGTGCGGGTCGCATGCCCATGGTCCGCGCGTCCATCAGCAATTTCGACCTGAGCCATTTCCGGGGCACTCCCTTGCAGGTGATGGCGAATATTTATAATGACAGCCTTCAGGCGCTCACCATCCGCTCCTTTCCGAACAAGCAAAAGGCCATGGAATACTACGGCCTTTTCAAAGGCAACCAGAGCGACCTGAAAGGCATTGCGGACCGGGGTTACACCCTCTTCGCCATCAGCACGGCCAACTATGCGAAGTTCTATACGGCCAAGGACGCCGCAGGCTACATGGACTTCTTCACCAAGAACTACCTCGACGGGAAATAGGCTTTGGCCGCTCAATTCGGCCACCGGTGACTTCCGATCCCAGGGCAAGCCGGGAATTACACTCGTTCTTGTAGGTCTGACAGCACCGCAGCCAGGCTACTTTGATCCTGTAGATCCTTTCATCCTGTCAAGAATTTCAGTTCGATCACATACTCGATGAGCTCTCCGGTCAGCAGCAGATCTTGTTTGAATTCCACCACTCCTCCCCGGTCTTCGGCGAGTTTATTCCTTGACGAAAGCAGGAACAGGATCGATATCTTCAAGTTCAACCTCGATAAGAACCGATATCCTTTCCAAACGCCCGAGCCAGTTAACTTCGCGCCATATCGGAAGATCCTCTCCCAGAACCAGCCCCATCATGTTCCGGAACGACAAAGCCCACGAACCCATGAATAAGCCAACAGAACCGGTAAGCCCCGGCAAGATCAACAGCATCATGGAGGGTACCTCCATCGAGGGCGAAGTGCGATCCGACAGCAACATCCGGATCGACGGCAAGGTGAAGGGCACCATCCATGTGCGCGGCCGCCTCATCGTGGGCGCCAGCGGATTGGTGGAGGGCGACGTGAACTGCCAGAGCAGCGACATCGAAGGCACCGTGAACGGCAAGATCACCTGCCAGGACCTGCTAAGCCTGAAGGCCACTGCAAAACTCAGCGGTGACATCAATACCAAGAAGCTCGCTATCGAGCCTGGCGCGGTGTTCACCGATAACTGCAACATGGGCAGCAGCTCCTCCATGAAGGAGCCCGAGCCTATGCGCCAGAGCATTTCCAGCGAGCGGCCTACTACCACCGCATCGAGCAGCGCAACGACGCGCCCCGAGCCGGTGAAGTCGTCCAACTGAGCCTGAGCTCTAGGCCATGCCCGCGCTACCAACGCCTGCACCGCAAGGCGCATCGCGCACCGTGCAATTCGTCCTGCTGCTGGGCGCGCTCTGCGCAGTAGCCACCGGTCTCGGACTGCGGTTATTCGGCGCTCCCTTCTCTTGGCCCTTCATCGCGCTGCTTGTTTATTTCCCCTTGGTCAGCGGCCTCTTGCTCCTTTGGCAAGAGCGCGCAATGACCTCCGACCTGCGGCACTTCATCCACCGCTTCATGCTGGGGCTAGTGGTGAAATTGCTCGGCTCTCTTGTGCTGCTCGCCATTCTCATCCGCCTCTCGCCCAAAAGTGATCTCTCGCCCTTGGTGGTCACCTTCACGCTGCTCTACTTCATCTGGCTCGGCTTCAGCACCGGTCGCTTGGGCACCCGCCTGCGCCGCGCCAAAGCACCGGCCGCATGAAACTCGACGACGGCATCGATAAGGATGATGTCGAAGAGGCGAAGGACACCGCCCGCAGCTACGGCCGCTATGGTGCTCTCGGCATTCAGATGGTGGTCATCATTCTCGTGTTCGCTTGGGGCGGCCATTGGCTGGACGGCAGGCTCGCATTGAAGACCCCGTGGTTCGCGCTATTGGGGGTTATGATCGGCATATTCGGGGCGTTGTGGTCGCTCTTTGCGGAGACGCGGAAGGGAGGTTCTTGAACGCTTTCTTATTCGCGCTTTGTGCATATCGCGGCAATGCCTACTTTCGCGGCCGCAATGAACGCCCCTCTCCTTGCCTCTAACCTTCGCAACGCCTTGGTGCGCGCGGCTTTGGCGCTTTTTGCGGTCCTTATTTTCCAACCTTCCTTCGCAGAGGCCGACCCGCAGAAGGTGGCCAAAGAGCAAGAGGCTGGCTATGATGCGGGGAAACACATTATCGAGCATATCGGTGACAGCCATGAGTGGCACATCGTAGGCGATCTCAGCATTCCCCTGCCGGTGATCCTGCATGTGCCCGGTGGCATGGAGTTCTTCTCCAGCGAACGTCTTTCGCACGGCGCCTCCTACACCGGTGCGCATGGTACATACGAGCTACACGAAGGCAAGGTGGTGGTCGCGAACGCCGACGGCAGCGAGAACGTGGAGGCCACTTCACACCTCCTCGACTTCAGCCTCACCAAGAATGCCTGCGCCATCATCCTCAGCGTACTGCTGCTGCTCTGGCTGATGATCGGCACCGCCCGCTGGTATGCGCACAATCCGAACAGCGCACCGAAAGGCTTGGCCAGCTTCATGGAGCCGATCATCCTCTTCATCCGCGATGACGTGTCACGCAAGAGCATCGGCGATAAGCACTACGCTAGGTTCACACCCTACTTGCTCACGCTCTTCTTCTTCCTGTGGATCAACAACATCACCGCGCTGATCCCCATCTTTCCCTTTGGCGCGAACATCACGGGCAATATCGTTACGCCCTTGGTTCTTGCGGTGATCACCTTCTTCCTCGTCACTATCGTGGCGAAGTGGCACTATTGGCGCCACATGTTGGCGATGCCCGGCATTCCCATCCCCGTGCTCATCATCCTAACACCCATCGAGGTGCTCAGCCATTTCATCCGCCCCACGGTGCTGATGATCCGGTTGTTCGCGAACCTGATGTCCGGCCACATCGTGCTGCTGGTGTTCTTCTCGCTGATCTTCATCTTCGGCGCCACCAGCGTCGCCACCGGCTACATCGTCAGTATTCCGGCCTTGGCCTTCAGCATCTTCATCAACTGCCTTGAGCTGTTGGTGGGCGCGATCCAAGCATACGTTTTCACGCTGCTCACCGCCATGTACATCGGGGCCGCTGTGGCCGATGGACACCATGGGCACGATGCCACTCTTTAAGCAACAACCCCGAACACTCAACCCTTCATCTCGATGACCCTTCTCAACGTCCTCCTTCAGATCTCACCTGAAGCTCAGAAACAGGCTGTGGAACTTGCCAAAGCAGCAACCTTTGGCTATGCAAAAATGGGTGCCGTTATCGGTGCAGGTATCGCAGCGCTCGGCGCCGGCGTCGGCATCGGCCGCATCGGTGGCAGCGCCTTGGAAAGCATCGCCCGCCAGCCTGAGGCCAAGGGTGATATCGTGAGCAACATGATCCTCACCGCCGCTCTGGTGGAAGGTGTGGCGCTTGGTGCCGTGGCACTGGGCTTCATCGTGGGTCTCGCTTCCTAAGCCCGCTTTTCATTTTCCTCCGGGGGGAACGTCCGATACGGGCCGTTCCCCCTGCATGGAGGAGAATTCAGTAACGCACCCCAGATCCCTTTTGCGATGAAGCTTGTCACCCCCGATATCGGCCTCCTCTTCTGGATGTGCCTGTCCTTCGGCATCGTGGTCCTCCTCTTGGCGAAGTTCGCGTGGAAGCCCATCCTCGCGGCCGTGAAGGAGCGCGAGACCTCCATCGATAACGCGTTGAACGAGGCCAAGCAGGCCCGAACGGAGATCGCGCAGATGACCGCCGGCAACGAGGATCTGATGCGCGAGGCCCGTGCCGAGCGCGAGATGATGCTCAAGGAGGCGCGCGACATCCGCGACAAGGAGATCAGCGAAGCGAAGACCCGCGCCAAGACAGAGGCCGACGCGCTGTTGGCCCGCGCACGCCAAGAGATCCACACCGAGAAGAACGCCGCCATCACCGAGATGAAGAACCAGGTCGGCAAGCTGAGCATCCTTGTCGCCGAGCGCATCCTCCGGGAGAAGCTCCACGACCAGAGCGCGCAGCAAGAGCTGGTCGATAAGGTGTTGAAGGAAAGCGGGCACTTGTCATGAACGTAACTCCGGTCGCCTACCGCTACGCGCGCTCGCTGATGCAGCTGGCCCAGGAACGGGGCGAGCTGGAGTCGACACGTGATGACATGAGCCTCGTGGCCGAGACCTGCGCCAACAGCCGGGAACTGCGCCAGTTGTTGAAAAGCCCCGTGGTCAAGGCCGATCGCAAGATCAAGGTTATCGGGCGCATCTTCGGAGGCAAAGTTGGAAGCATGACCGAGCGCTTCATCGACATCATCATCCGCAAAGGGCGTGAAGGGATGCTGCCAGAGATCGCGGAAGCGTTCCGATCATTGTATCGCGAAGATCAGAACATCCTGATCGCGGAAGTGAAGAGCGCCGTGCCGTTGAACAACAGTTCCCGTGCACAGGTGAAGAAGATGGCCGAGGAGCGGCATCCCGGCAAGAGCATCACGCTGGTGGAAACGGTGGACGCGTCCTTGATCGGCGGTGTCATCGTGCGCATCGGCGACGAGCAGATCGATGGCAGCGTGAGCCGCCTCTTGAGCGACCTCGGTCGCAAATTCTCAGAGAACCCTTACATACCCGAGGTCTAAAACAGATCCACATGGCAGAGATCAATCCCGCCGAAGTATCGGCGATCCTCAAGGAAGAACTGGCCGGGCTCCGCACGGAGGCCGAGTTGGAGGAGGTAGGTACCGTGCTGCAGATCGGTGACGGCATTGCGCGCGTCTATGGCCTGCAGAGCGTGCAGAGCGGTGAGCTCGTGGAGTTCCCCAGCGGACTGCGCGGCATCGTGCTGAACCTCGAGGAGGACAACGTCGGAGTGGTGCTCCTCGGACCCAGCGTCGGCATCAAGGAAGGCGACACGGTGAAGCGCACCAAGCGCATTGCCAGCGTGCAGGTGGGCGAAGGCATGGTGGGCCGCGTGGTGGACAGCCTCGGCGAGCCCATCGACGGCAAAGGACCCATCCAAGGGCAGACGTATGAGATGCCGATCGAGCGCAAGGCTCCCGGCGTCATCTTCCGCCAGCCGGTGAAAGAGCCGCTGCAGACGGGCATCAAGGCCATCGACGCCATGATCCCCGTGGGCCGCGGCCAGCGCGAGCTCATCATCGGTGACCGCCAGACCGGTAAGAGCACGGTGGCCATCGACACTATCATCAACCAGCGTGAGTTCTACGAGGCCGGCAAGCCCGTGTACTGCATCTATGTGGCCATCGGCCAGAAGGGTTCCACCGTCGCCGGTACCGTGAAGGTGCTGGAAGAGAACGGCGCCATGGCCTACACCACCGTGGTGGCCGCCAACGCGAGCGACCCCGCACCGATGCAGTTCTACGCACCGTTCACCGGCGCCGCTATCGGCGAATTCTTCCGTGATACCGGCCGTCCCGCACTGATCGTGTACGATGACCTTTCCAAGCAGGCCGTCGCCTACCGCGAAGTGTCCTTGCTCCTGCGTCGCCCACCGGGACGCGAAGCCTATCCCGGCGACGTGTTCTACCTGCACAGCCGCCTGTTGGAGCGTGCCGCGAAGGTGATCGACGACGACACTATCGCCGCGCAGATGAACGACCAGCCCGTATCCTTGAAAGGCATGGTAAAGGGCGGTGGATCGCTTACCGCATTGCCGATCATCGAGACGCAGGCCGGTGACGTGTCGGCTTACATCCCGACCAACGTGATCTCGATCACCGATGGGCAGATCTTCCTGGAAAGCAACCTCTTCCTCAGCGGTGTGCGCCCCGCCATCAACGTGGGTATCAGCGTGAGCCGCGTGGGTGGTAACGCACAGATCAAGTCCATGAAGAAGGTGGCGGGCACATTGAAGCTCGACCAAGCGCAATACCGCGAACTCGAGGCCTTCTCGAAGTTCGGTTCCGACCTCGACGCCGCGACCAAGTCCGTGCTGGACAAGGGCGCGCGCAACGTGGAGATCCTCAAGCAAGGGCAGAACAGCCCGATGCGCGTGGAAGAGCAGGTGGCCATCATCTACCTCGGCTCGAAGGGCCTGCTGGGCAAAGTGCCAGTGGTGAAGATCCGCAAGTTCGAGCAGGAGTTCCTCACCATCATGCGCAACTCCCACAGTGACACCCTCGCAGCTTTGAAGGCCGGCAAACTGGACGACCAGATCACCGGCACGCTCGAAAAGGTGGGCGCTGATCTCGTGAAAAGCTACGCCTCGTAACAGCGCACCATGCCCAGCTTGAAGGAAGTCCGCAACCGGATCGTCTCGGTCAACAGCACCAAGCAGATCACCGCCGCCATGAAGATGGTGAGCGCGGCGAAGTTGCGGCGTGCCCAGGACGCCATCATCCGTATGCGGCCCTATGCCGAAAAGCTGAGCGAGGTATTGAGCAACGTGAGCGCTTCCCTTGACGGCAACGAGAGCAAGTTCGCGCAGCAACGCGAAGTGAAGAATGTCCTCTTCGTGGCCATCGTGAGCAATCGCGGTCTGGCAGGTGCCTTCAACACACAGGTGTTCCGCCTCATCCGCAAAGCCGCTACCGATGCCGAATCCCGCGGGGAGCGCGTGCATGTGCTCTCCCTCGGTAAGAAGGCCACGGACATTTACCGACGCACGCCGTGGCACGTTTCCGGTTTTCCGGAGAACCTGGCCGCGCTCTACGACGGACTCAGCTTCGACAAGGTGGCGCCAGTTGCGGAAGCGATCATGGAGAAGTTCGCCGCCGGTGATTACGACCGCGTGGAACTCTTCTACAACCAGTTCAAGAACGCTGGCGTGCAGGTGATCACCTCGGAGCATTACCTGCCGATCACCCCGCCAGAGGTAAAGGCCGCAGGTGAAGTGAAGGGCATGAAGAGCGACTACATCATGGAGCCGGACCATCGGACCATCGTGGAGGAGCTCATCCCCAAGAGCCTGAAGATCCAGCTCTACAAAGCGATGCTGGACAGCTACGCATCCGAGCACGGGGCGCGCATGACCGCCATGCACAAGGCCACCGACAACGCGGATGACCTGCTGAAGGACCTCAAGTTGACCTACAACAAGGCCCGCCAAGCAGCCATCACCAATGAGATCCTCGAGATCGTGGGTGGCGCGGAGGCGTTGAAGGGGTAAGTTCAACAAGTATCTCCAATGACGAAGGCGCGATGATGATCGCGCCTTCGTCATTGGATGCACGGGCGCTGACCGTCGTGATAGAGCAAACGCCTTTCACTCTATCTACTTGAACTCCTACTCTGTTCATGGGAGGTTGGGGGCCGCATTTTACGGATGGCGGAATAATCCGTGTTGGGTTTCCCACACCTGCGGCAGGATTTTCCGGGGATCTCTCCAGGAGGGAATGGCACCCAATCATGACCGAACATGCACCCGAGGATCATGCTCGAAGTCAGGGGATGTTCAAATTGCCATTGACGGTAGCGCTCCCCGCTCTGCTCGAGCAGATGCAGCTGATAGGCCTCTACTTCCTTGTATGATAAGCGTGACGGCTGAGCCACATGCGCCTCTTGGTCGACATCTATGCCTCCGCTCATGCTCAGCACTTCTGCCGTGGTGGACCCGGTAAGCTCCCCCCGATCCTCCGCCCCGTTCAGTATGCCCCGTAGCACGTCCGCGAGCTTCTCCGGGCTGGTGCCATTCAATTTATAGGTGACGGACATGTGTACTGTCAGCGTGATCTTTTCCATTCTGCGCAAGTGTCAAGGAAGACATACCCGGACGGGTTATGCAATAGTCGTGAAAGAATTTAAGGGGATCACGCCGCCTCCGCACTTGCTCGTGTTTCCCCAACGCGAGCACCCACAAGCTCCCGCCAGTCTTCCCGGCCCTAATGGGAAGTGAGTTCAAAACGGGGGCAGGCCGGGGCGACTGGTGGATCGTTCGCCGGGGCAACCAAGGTGCAGCAGCTTTTGGCAGTCTTCGGATACCTCCCGGATAGAGGCCACTGTTCCAGGTCTCAACGCGTTCTTTCTTCAAACCGGCTTTTCAGGTCCATCCTTTCATGCAGGATCCTGATGATCTCGATCTCCAGTTCGTTCAATGCCTGGAAGAATACGATATGCCGACCGGCGCGCACTCCTTTCAAGCTCGTACGAATCTCATCATAGTTCCTGCCTGAACCGGGGTTGTCTGCCAACTCCTGAAAGGCTACCAGAAGATCGCGGTAGTATTTGTCCGCTTGCTTCTCCGACCATCGATCACATGTGAAATTCCAGATGTCTCCTAGATCGCCGACGGCCTTGTTCGAGAGGGTGTACCTACCCATTCGCCCTCCTGTTGGCCTTCAGGCCCGCAAGATGTTCCTCCGGATCGAAGTCTTTGGCAAGCCCGCTCTGCAAGCCTTCTTCAACGGCCATGCGCAAAGCGGAGATTTTGCTCTCCTCTTCCTCCAATAACCGAAGCGCGGCGCGAATCACCTCGCTGATATTCCCGTAGCGGCCCTCGGTTACGCTCCGCTGAATGAACTGCTCATAATAGGAGCCGAGTGAAACGGGGGTGTTCTTGCTCATTGTTCAATGCTTCCATCTCAAAGGTACCGCGTTTCGTGAAATTCAGGCAAGCGATGGTGGGCGCCTATTGAAGCCTGCGGAAAGAGAATCATGCCGATAGGCCAGACGACCGCTGGAGACTTCACCACACTCAGAACCCCTTGCTCTGCAATCGACGGTCGCGGCCGGACAGCGTTCCCAAGTAGACTATGGAGAACTCGAATGCGCCGTTGCTGTGCGTGTAGTGGTTCAGCGGTGAGGTGTTCACATCGTAGCTGAAACGGTACATGCTGTTCTTGTGCTTGATGCCCGCTTGCGCGATGATGGCATCGCCCACCCGGTAGGACGCGCCGAGCACTGCGCTGTAGATGCCGTTCATGAAGGCGAGCTCACAACGCATGCCCGCTTGGATCTGCTGGTCCGCACCTTGACGCCAGTAGAGGGCTTCCGGCACCAGGTCCAATCCCTCCGCCACAGTGATGTACGCGCCGCCATTCACCGAGTATCGGATAGGCATTTTGCTTACCTGATCACGGAAGATCGATTCATCCGGCATGGTCACATGGAACAATGCGAAGTTGCCGAACGCATTGACCACCTTGTTGCGGTCCACCGAGCGATAGGCCACACCTATGCCGACATCGGGCATCAAGCGGCTCATTTTGGTGAAGTTTTCACCCGAGGGCAGGTCGGTATCGAAGTGGTCACCGGAGTATTGCATGTCCCACACCAGATTCTGGTCGTTCACCTTCTTGTAGATCAAGCCTAGGTTCACGCCCACCGAAAGCGTGTGCTTGGCCTTCGGGCCGGACACGTTGTAGGCTCCGGTGAGCCCGGATTGGAAGGTGTTCACCGAACCTGCCATGTTGTAGTTATCCATGTAGAAGCCCACGCCATAGCGTCCTTGCTGGTTCATATCGAACGCGAAGGCCGTCGTAAGGAAGTTGCTCGCCAAGCTGCTCCACTGGCTGCGGACGTTGCACGTGGCCCGGAAGTCCGAGTTCTCGAACATGCCCGTCAGCGCTGGGTTCAGCATCACGGCCGCCGCATCATACTGCGAGAGTTGCGGGTCCTGTGCATGCACGGCACTGGCCACACAAAGGGAAAGTGCCAGCAGGAAGATCTTTTCTGTTCTCATCGTTCTCCTTGTTTGCATCAGCGGACCAGTGTCACATTACCGGACCTGTTGAAATTCTTGCCGTCCGTGCCCTCAGCTACCACCGAGTACACATAGACCCCATTGATCTCGGGAGTGCCATTGTGCGTACCGTCCCAACCGAATGTCGGATCGTCGCTGGTGAAGACCTGTTCACCCCAACCGTTGTAGATCTTCACGGTCATCGTCTTGAACGGTCCGCCACGCACGTAGAACACATCGTTCACACCGTCGCCATTCGGGCTGAATGCATCCGGCAGTTTCGGGGGCACCACCTTGTTCTCGGTGATAGCGATCAGCAGCGAATCGGAATCCGCGCATCCTGCCGCGTTGGACACGCTCAGCACGATAATGTACTGACCAGGTTGGGCGTAGGTATGCGTAGGCTCCTGTTCGAGTGAGCCGCTGCCGTCCCCGAAGTCGTAGTGCCAAGCGTTCGCTCCACCTGTGGATTGATCGGTGAAGGGGATGTCCACCTCGGTATAGGTATCGCCGCTGTAGAAGAAATCCGCCACTGGAGCGCTCATCACGGTCACGGTCTGCGTTGTGGAGGCACTGCATCCGTTCTGCGCGAAGACAGTGAGCGACACTGCGTATTGGCCAGCCGAACCATAGGTGGTCGACGATTGCGGACCACCGCCGCTGTTGCCGTTGCCGAAACTCCAGTTCCATCCGATGATCGAGGAGCCGTTGGAGGTGCTGGCATCGGTGAATTGCGTCAGCGCGTTGACGCAGGCGCTTCCTATGGTGAAGTTCGGATCCAGCGGATTCACGAAGGACAACTGCATGGTGTCGGAGATCGCCGAGCAGAACTGGTTGCCCGTGGTGGTCAGCACCAGATGGACCACTTGCAGCAGGGAATCGCCAGCGCTGGGTTGATAGATCGCATCCTGCGTGGTGTTGTTCGGCACGAAGTTGCCCGTGCCACTGGAAGACCAGACCACGCCGCTTGCGCCCGTATAGGTACCTGCCAGTTGCAGGTCCGAAGAGGCATTGCAGGTCGTAATGTCCGGGCCGGCGGCCACTGTCGGCGGATGCTGCATGGTCACCACGGCGGTGTCGGAATGCGCGGAGCAGCCCATGTTGCCCGTGGTGGTCAGCAGGAAGTTCAGTTGCGGGTAGAGCAGGTCCGGCGCGCTGGGGATGTAGCTCGCGTTGAGCGCTGTCGCATCCGGCAGGAAGGTGCCTGTTCCATTGGTGGTCCAAGTGCCGCCGCTGACGCCGGTGATCGACCCGTTCAAGAGGATCGGCGCACCGTCGGCGCATTGCGTGAAGTCCGCTCCGGCATGAGCGATTCGCGTGGGACCCACACCGATGTGGATCGTATCCGCAGCATTGCCGCAACTACCCGTTCCGTAAGCCGTCAAGATGAGGTTTATACCACCGGCGATACTATCCGACACGGATGGAGAATAGGTCGCATTCGCTGTGACCGCGTCCGGTGTGAATGTTCCCGTGCCGTTCGTCATCCATTGCACGGAAGCAGCATTCTGCACCGTCGCGCTCAGCGGTACATCTTGTATGCCATCGCAGAGCAGGACATCGGATCCAGCGTTCACCGTCGGTGGCACGTGGTAG
>JBEPUG010000069.1:0-17559 GCA_041691695.1 Flavobacteriales bacterium | reverse complement strand
GGCCGCATCGACCTGCTGCGCGACACGGCGCAACTTCGTGTGTTCTACTTCGAGGATGAGCAGGATCACCACACCTTCCGGGAGGCCATCCCGGACGATAACGATTAGTGTGCCATTCGCTCGATGAGCGCCACCGCGTAAGCACATACGCCTTCTTCGCGGCCCACGAAGCCCATCTTCTCGTTGGTGCTTGCCTTCACGGAGATGGCATCCAACTCCACGGCGAGCAGACCTGCGATCACCTTCCGCATAGCCTCGGAATGAGGCTTCACCTTGGGCCGCTCAAGGACTATGGTGCAATCCACGTTTCCCACCTTCCAGCCTTGGTCCAAGAGCAATTTCACCACCTGCGCAAGAAGTTCTCTGCTGTCGGCTCCCTTCCAAACGGGATCCGTATCAGGGAAGTGGATGCCAATATCCCCGAGGGCCGCCGCTCCGAGAAGCGCATCGCAGATCGCATGGAGAAGGACATCGGCATCGCTATGGCCCAAGCCACCCTTCTCATGCGGCACATGCACTCCACCCAACATGAACGGACGGTCGGCGACAAGGCGGTGCGAATCGTAGCCGAAGCCGACGCGGAAGGTCATTCCGTGGCGTCGGCCGATTTCTTCACCTTACCATCGAAGTTGAAACCGAGGGTGAAACGCAGGGTGTTCGCCAACGGGCTCTGGGTGGTGTTGGCGATGAGATAGCTGAAATCCAGCGAGAAGATGCTGTAGTTCACACCAAAGCCCATGGTGAAGTACTTGCGGTTGCCTTTTGTTGCAGCTTCCCAGAAGTAACCCGTGCGGAACGCGAATTGTTTGGCGTACCAGTATTCCAATCCGCCACCATAATAGATCTCACGTAATTCCTCCTTGAACTGGCTTCCGGGTTCGACATGCTGAACCCCAGCAGCATCCGTATATACATTCCCTGGCGCATCGCTGAAGGAGCCGAAGATGGCTGATGCCACACCGCGATTGGGGTCCTTGCCGCTGAAGACCTCATAATTCCCTTGGTCGTCCTTCACCGCCACCGGATTGCCATTCGCATCCGGTTCGGTCTTGTATACAGGAGGTGTCGGTACGAGCAACTTATTCACGTCCGCATTGAAGGTAATGCTGTTGTACTTATCGATGTCCACCGTAAGCGCGGGTCCAAGGCGCAGGTTCATGGGCAGGAAGTCCGTGCGAGAGGTCGAACTATAGGACATCTTGTTTCCGATGTTGGAGATGTCCAGTCCGAAAGCGAGAATGGCTTTCTTCTTTGAGATCAGCATCTGGTCGTTCTGGTAGTAGAACGAGATGTCCGAAGCGACGGCCTGCCCCGCCTTGGTATTGGCACCCGCCACGTTGAGGCCACCCGTAAGGTTGCTGTTGATGTAGCGCAAGGTGATACCGCCGGCGAAGCGTTCGCTGAACTTTTGTGAGAAGGAAACGTCCACGGCAAATTCCGCAGGCTTGAAATCACGGATCACAGAGCCATTGATATCGGTAAAGGTGATACTGCCCAGATTGAAGTACCGCAAGGAACCACCCACTGCACTGTTCTTGTTCAGCTTTTTATAGGCGGACAAGTAGGTCAGTGTCATATCGTTGACCAGCGTATGGAGCCAAGGGGAGACGGAAAGCCTTACCTCACTTTCGTTCTCGGCAAATGCCAATTTGCTAGGATTCCAGTACAGTGCATTGGCATCGGCAGGTAAAGCCACTCCCCCATCGCCCATTCCACCAGACCGCGAATCCGGTCCGATCATCAGGAACGGAACGGCCGTGGTGATGGTATTAAGCCGCGGACCGCATTGCTGGCCGCTTAGCTCACTGATGCAGCCTGTGTTCACTTGGGCTTGAAGCGAGATCGCGGCCGCAAAGGCGGAAAAAGCGGCCCATTGGCGGAGGGGAAAGTTCATCGGCAGGGCGTTCAGGAAAAAAGGGCCGCAAATATACGCGGCTTCAAGGGGTTTATTGTGCGTCAGCGAAGTATCACCAGCTTCTCGATCTTATCGGCCTTCTCGCCCGTGGGGGTTGTAATGCTAAGGCGGTAAACGTAGACCCCACGGCCGATCCTGTCACCATGGTCGTCCAGACCATCCCACGCCAAGGGCTCGGAACGGAATCCGTCGCAATCCAAGCGCCGGTTGAGCGTCTTAACTAATCGGCCGCTCACAGTGAAGATCTGCACTTGGCAATCCAGGACGGTACACGGGCGATTGTGTTCGAAGTAGAATTCCGTATGCGTCGTGAAGGGATTGGGGTAGTTCAGCACGTGGGCCAAGGCCAATTGGGCCGAGGGGGCGACCACGAAATCCGTGCTCTTCTCTGTGCTGTTATTGTATACATCCCAAGCCTTGAGGTCCAAGGTGTGGTTGCCCTCCGCGATCGTACTGAATTTGTAGCGCACCTGACCGCTCTTATAGGTGTCCTTGTCGGCTTCATACCAATCGTTCAGCACGATGGCATTCTCCGTGTTCGCGTCCACAACGGCCACTAGGTCGTGCCCGATGCTGCTGCCAGCTGTGTTGATCCCGCTCTGGTCGTAGAGCTTGGCATAGAGCAGCGGGGTCTCGTTGGTGATCCCACCGGGGACGAATTGATCATCGTTGAGGTAGAGTTCAATGGTAGGTCCTATGACGTCCGCTGCTGCGCTGTTATCCGTGCCGCCCACCAAAGGATCGTTCGTGTATCCGCAGGCATTGGCCGTCAGGCTCTCCGCATAGACGGACACCCGGCCGGAATCCACCGAATAGTCAATGTCCTTGGGAACCACGAAGGTGAATTGGAAGTGCCCATCGGTGACGGTGGCGCGGCCACGGTACAGGATGTTCTTGCGAACTTTGAAACTGTATGGCTGACCTACGGAAGGGGGTGGTGGTGGATCATTATCCAAGGTATTCACCAAGCTCTGCTTGTCGAAAACCGTGGGCACAACGGTTCCATCGAAGTCGGTAAGTACCTCTCCGGTGGGAGCGTTGACCGTGCCACTGATGCGCACCACCGAAAGGGCTTGGATCGTGTCGATCGGATTGCCCAAAGTATCCGTGATGGCGGTGATCATCGCCTTGTTTCGCGCCAAGGCAAGACGTGCCGACGGGTCCCCAAGCAAAGTGAAATTGCGGTGGTTCACTCCAGATGTCGTTGTCGCAGCCACTTTCGTGCGCCGGTAGATGTCGCCAAATCGCTGATCTCTGCCCAGTTCGTCCGTGGGCTGGAAGACCACGTTATAAAAATCCATGGACAGGTTTTGATTCGGCCCAGCATACGCCAGCCGTGTAGTGGTCATAAGTCCGATACCACCTCCATTGGGGTTGAGGAAGACATTCTCGCCAGCAGAGGTTCGGCCGGGGTCATCCCAACGACTGAATTCGCAGGTGGCGGTCATGAACAGAGGCAGCCGGTCCAGATTGGTCCACCCGAGGATGGTCGTGTTGTCCAAGAAGCGCTCATGGGCCCAGCCCACCTCGCCGCCATGCCCTACATAGTTCACGACCAGCGACCCCCGCTGTACGCGGTCCCGAAGATCGTTCTCCGCATCGGGATAGCGCTGACCACCGGGCGTGGTGAATTGAACGTAGGCATCGAGATAGATCTTGTATATATTCAAACAGGGATCCTGCACCGCCGTCTTTTGCGCAAGAGCATCACTGTTGCCCATGAATGCGGTACCGTCATATTGAGAACCACCGCCTCCCTCTCCTCGGTCATCCGCGCAGAAGAGTACGGAGTTGCGCCAATCGTTGGCACCGCCATCACTACCGGAAGTGCAAGACGTGGTCGCTGTAGAAGAGAGTGTGTACTTATCATAATTCAGCAGTTTGTTCACCGCGTCACGAGCTTGTCCAGTACTGCTTACGGGAAGGCGTCCTACTCCCATGTCCACGAGATCGGCTGCGGATTCTCCATCAGCGTCATCCAAGGTGATGAAATAATCATCGGAAGTATATGAATTTCCGAAGTTCCATGAATTGTAGGTCTCATAGGTGGGTATCCAGTTCTGGTTGCTCGGGGAAAGGGAGAGGTTGTTATAGGAACCATCGCCGAAGAGTAGCAGGTAGCGCGGAACAAGCGCAGGGTCCGTGCCGGCCCGGTCGTAGAGCATTTTCATGTAGCGCTTGATCGCCGTAGCATCGCGCTGGCCGGATGAGAATTCATTGAACACCTGCTGCGGTGTGACCAGCACCACGGAAAGTCCTTCGTCGGCACGATAGTCGGCCAAGCGCTGGGCCTCGGACATGAAGGGGGCCGGGCAGACGATCACCAGGTCCGTTGGCGTGGGCGTGGCGTGCAGGTCTTGGTTGGGCACCGCTCCTTCAGCGATGGGCTGCAAGAGCCCCGTGCCTTTGAAGGCAACGAATTCCCGCAGGCTGTCGGTGTTCAGTATGAAGCTTTTCGCAACACCGTTCACTGTCACAGGAACCTCGCGTGCATCCTCCGGGTGAGTCACCTCCCAAATATGTTCCGCAGCACCCGCTTGGTCAAGCGTGAATTGTCCCACGTGCCCCGTCCCCACCGACTGAAGGTCGCGAAAGGTGAGCTGATCACCGAAGAATGTCAGATCGCGACGGTCATTCAGTTCCAGGAAATCCATATAACCCACTGACAAGACAGGGTCGCTCTTCACATAGGTGACGGAGATCGGCAGGTTGCTTCCAGTGGTCTGCAGACTGAATTGGGCGCTAACGTATTTACCATAATCGCCTGTCTCCGAAACGGAGGTAGTAGGAATAGCGATGGTGTTCGTGGCCCCACCTGCCAACACGGTGAAAGAGCTTGGCCCCCCGATGGAACGAGCCAGCACATTCACCTGTAAGCTCACGGGATCGGTACTGTGCAGATAAGGCACACTGAAATTGTAGTTGTAGGTGAGCACCTGGTCGTAGGTCTCGGAGAACATGGTTCGCCCGGACTTGATAAGATTCACCGCGTCCTTATCGATCACCTGCCGGTCGTTGAAGGTTGTGATCTCGTCCGTCACAGGCTGAGTGCTCAGTACAGCATCCGTGATCCGCTTCGGAGGGTCAACCCCGATGCCCACGAAGTAGCTCGCCGAATCCGTATAGACATTCTTCACATGGTTGAACAGCGTTCCATTTTGCACCCAGCGTTGAGGCCCGCTGGCATAAAAGAGGATACGATCACCGGGATCGAAATGGCCATCCCCTCCATCCTCCATCAACACCGCGTTCTGCAAGAGATCGGTAGGCAAAAAGGGCAGATTGGTGAAGGGGAGCAGGCCGGCATGGTTGCCGTAGATATTGATCGCATCGGACTGAAGGTCCGACACGTCCACGCCCATGCTTTCTAGAAAAGCATAGGTCAGTTCATACACGCCATCCTGCGTCACGGAGAAGCGATACCAACTGCCGCTGGCGAGTTTCGAATGCTCCGGATAGGTCGCGGAACGCTGCGCCCCGGTGGCTCCGCCATGTTCCTCTACGAATTGGAGCCTGTAGGAATCCAGCAGCTCGATCTGCCCGGTGGCCTCGTTCCGTCTGTAAGGTTCAATGTCGACCATGCCAAAAGGCTGCTTCCGCGAGATGCCCAACTTGGTGTGGATCACCGGGTCGGGCCCCGGCGTATAGCCACGGGGTGCCGCAGCGGGCCCCGTGGAAGGCGCAGGCATGTATGTAGCGTCGATGAGATAAGCCGTGAAGCTCGTGGTCCCAGTGGAAAGGACCTTCAGTTCATGCACCATCGGCAGCTGAAGGTCTCCCGAAAATATCGCCTTGTTCCACCAGGTCGGCAATGCGCTCACGAGACCGAACGTTGTAGCGCTATGCATGACCTTCTCAGCAGGAACGACCGCAGTGGAAGGAACCACGCCGACCGATGGACCGGCCGCGGTAGCGACCGGGCTTCGAGCCTTGTTCACTGGGGCAAGGACCTGTGCAGTGGCACAAAAGGAAAACAGGACGAAGAGGGGGCCGATGAGGAAGCGCATACAGGGATAAGATGCAGTTTCGTAGAGGATCGGGCCGAAAGTATATCTTCGACCCGCGTGTTTTGGACACTCCGTGAACGACCATCACAAGCGCTTATTGCAAAAGGAGAAAACAACGAAGTACAAAGCGCTGCGTATACTTGGCGTTCCAATAGCATAGAACGATCGGTAGCATGATGATACGGACCGGTAGGTGTGTAGCCCTAGGGATGGCCCTCGGAGTGATCGGTATCCTTTCCGCATTCGCGCAGGATCCACAGTTCACCCAGTTCTATGCGAATCCGCTGTACCTCAATCCGGCGTTCGCAGGAACGGCGCGTTGTCCGCGGGTTGCCCTGAACTATCGTAATCAGTGGCCGGCCCTCAGCGGCACCTTCGTCACCACCAGCGCCAGCTATGATCAGGACGTACGTGGGTTGATGGGCGGATTGGGACTGCTGGTCACCAGCGATCAAGCAGGAAAAGGCACCTTGAACACCACCACCGTTAGTGGTATCTACTCCTATACCCAGACCCTCAGTCGGAAGTTGACGCTTAAGGCCGGCTTTCAAGCCACCTACTTCCAGAAATCCCTGGACTGGAATAAGCTCACATTCGGCGACCAGATCGATCCACGTCGGGGCTTCATCTATACCACCCAAGATATACCCCGTGGGGGCAGCGTGGCCAACGCGGACTTCTCCGCTGGGCTCTTGGCCTACACGGATATCTTCTTTGTGGGCTTCGCGGCGGACCACCTGACGCAACCCAATGAGTCTTTGATCGTAGGAGAGAGTAAGATGCCCATGAAGATCACCGCCCATGCCGGAGCGCAGATCCCTTTAGGCATGCGTGGCAAGTACGGTGTAGCGAAAACAAGTATCTCACCCAACATACTATATCAACAGCAGGCGGCGTTCCGCCAATTGAATCTTGGTCTGTACGTGGATCATGGTCCCATCATGGCCGGTGTATGGTATCGTTCCAAGGATGCCTTCATCGCCTTGATCGGTTTCAAGACCGACCACGTCAAGTTCGGTTACAGCTATGATGTCACCACCAGCAAACTCACTACAGCCACCGCGGGATCGCATGAGATCAGCCTGACGTTGCAATTCGACTGCAAGCGAAAGCACAGAAGGGTGAGGACCATACCATGCCCCACGTTCTAAGAAGGAAAGAAGCTAGGAACCACGAATCCATGAAGACCATGAACCTGATACGGAACCTCGGCCTGATGGCTGGATCCGCCGTACTGCTTAGCAGTTGCGGGTTCGAGAAAAGCAGTACCACCGGCTGGAACTACAACGACACCAAGAACGGCGGCTTCGAGAAGGCTCCGTTCGAGGAGCAGGAGACAGGCCCAGGCCTGGTCTTGATCGAGGGTGGCCAATTCACCATGGGCAGGGTCACTGATGACCTTACACATGATTGGAACAACATTCCCCGCACGGTCACCGTGTCCTCTTTCTATATGGATGAGACAGAGGTGACCAATTTGGATTGGTGCGAATATCTCTACTGGTTGAATCGCGTCTATGGCGCGGACTATCCGGAGATCTACAAGAAAGCACTTCCTGACACCTTGGTGTGGCGCAGCAAGTTGGCCTTCATGGAGCCGAAGGTGGAATACTACCTCCGCCATCCGGCTTACCGCGACTATCCGGTGGTCGGCGTGAACTGGCTTCAGGCGAACGATTATTGCGCGTGGCGTGGTGACCGTGTGAATGAGGCGATATTGATCCGCGAGGGACTCTTCGACCAGTATCCCAATCAGGTCAATGAGGACCACTTTACCACTGACAGCTATCTCGCAGGCCAATACGAGAGTGGTAAAAAGGTGGACGGCGTGGAGGACTATAACCCGAACAATGACACCCGGAACGTGCGCATGGAGGACGGCATCCTGCTGCCACGTTATCGCCTACCGACCGAAGCGGAGTGGGAATTCGCTGCCTATGGCCTTGTTGGTAACACCGTCGACGAGCGCGTCGTGGAGCGTCGCGTATATCCATGGAACGGTCACTTCGTGCGATACGATGGACGCAATAAAGGCGGCAAGTTCTTCGGTGATTTCCGCGGCAATTTCATGCGCGGACGGGGCGACTACATGGGCGTCTCCGGAAGCCTCAATGATAATGCGGATATCACCGCTCCGGTTTTCAGCTACTGGCCCAATGATTATGGCCTGTACAACATGGCAGGTAACGTAAGCGAATGGACCATGGACGTGTATCGTCCATTGAGCTTCGAGGATGAGAATGGCCTACAGCCCTACCGAGGTAGTGTTTTCAAGACCAAGGTGCTCAACAGCGATGGCGGCGTTGCCGATAAGTATGACAAGGTGATCTACGACATCGGCGGTGTGAAACTCTGGCTCACCAAGTTCCAAACGGACATGCAGGGACGGGCCTCGGACGAAGAGGCCAAGCTCATCGACGACCTCATGACCAAGATCGATCAAGCCGTGGACCTCAACGACACCCGCAAATTCGATCAAGCAAACCAGCTCGTGCAGGACATGGTGGACATGATCAAGGCGCAGGACCTAGAGATCTGCCCAAAGCTGCTTGCAGGTCTGAGCGAATATCAAAAGGAACAGCCGGGTGATGTAAAAATGCGGGATGTGACCGTGGAAGAGAACATTGACCGCCGCAATTACAAGCAGTCCGACAACATCGATTACGAGGATGGCGACATCCAGAGCAGCATTTACTACGACCAGCCCGACTACCAAGGCAATCCGATGTATGACTGGGGCAAGACCTCATTGATCAACGACCACTCGCGCGTGTACAAGGGCGCCAGCTGGGCCGACCGGATCTACTGGGCCAACCCGGGTACCCGTCGCTTCCTCGACGAACGCCAAAGCACGGCCACCATCGGCTTCCGCTGCGCAATGACCCGCGTGGGCGCGCCGGTAGGCCTCGGAGACACCGAACGCCGCAAGAGCTTGAAGAAGTAAGCGTTCCAAGATCATCAAAGGCCCCAGTCACGCAAGTCGTGGCTGGGGCCTTTTCTTTGCGGCATGGCTGACATCGAAAAGCTTCATAGGAAATTCCTACAGTCCACCGGGGCTTGCACCGATAGCCGGAAACTCCTGCCTAAAGGGATGTTCTTTGCATTGCGCGGGCCGAACTTCGATGCGAATGCCTTTGCCGCGGAAGCGCTGAAGCAAGGGTGCTCTTACGCTGTTGTGGATGACCCGAACGTGGCGACCGATCATCGCTTCATCGTGGTTGCTGATGTACTTAACGCCTTGCAGGAATTGGCACTTCACCATCGTCGCACTTTCGATATCCCGTTCATCGGGATCACTGGCAGCAACGGTAAGACCACCACCAAGGAGCTGCTGTATGCCGTGCTTAGCGCTGACCGGCCCACCTTGGCCACAACCGGCAATCTGAACAACCACATCGGGGTGCCGCTTACTCTCCTGCGTCTCACTCTGGAGCACCGCATTGCGATCATTGAGATGGGGGCCAACAAGGTGGGTGACATCGCCGAACTCACCGCTCTGGCCGAGCCTACGCACGGAATGATCACCAACATCGGCAAGGCGCACTTGGAAGGCTTTGGCGGTGCGGAAGGCGTGTTGATCGGAAAGACCGAGATGTATGCTTTCGTGAAGCAGCATGGTGGAACGCTCTTCGTGAATGGCGACGATCCGCTGTTGATGGAAAAGAGCTCGGGGATCCCGCGCGTCACCTACGGAACGGAGGAAGGCGTTCAGACCCGCGGGCGCAGTATGGCGGAAGATGCTTTCCTCACGGTCGTGTTCAGCGGGCGCGATGGAGACGAGCACCAGGCCCGGACGCGCTTGGTAGGCGCTTACAACCTGCCGAACGCATTAGCGGCGATCGCCATCGGTCAGCACTTCGGCATCGCCGACGACCGCATCGCTGGGGCGCTTGAAGCGTACAGCCCCAGCAACAGTAGGTCACAGTTCACGGATACAGGCCGCAATCAATTGGTGCTGGACGCCTACAATGCCAACCCAACCAGCATGGCAGCAGCATTGGAGAATTTCGCCCGGCTGCCTTCGGACCGGAGAAAGCTGGCCATCCTGGGTGATATGCGCGAGTTGGGTCCTACGAGTGCTCTGGAGCACCAAGCCATTGTACACCAATTGGAAAAGCTTGGGATCGAGACCATGTTGGTCGGAGGGGAATTCATGAACACTAACGGAGGAAGTTCGCTTCGTCGTTTTGCGGATGCCGATGCCGTGCTAAAAGCATTGACCGAGGAACAACCGCATGCCTCGATCATCTTGATCAAGGGTTCACGGGGCATCAAACTGGAAACAGTGATCCCGGCGCTTTAGGCAAAAGCCTACCCTTCCTTCAGCACGCTGCGGGCGATCACGATCCGCTGCACCTCGCTCGTACCCTCGTAGATCTGCGTGATCTTGGCGTCGCGCATCAGGCGCTCCACGTGATATTCCTTCACATAGCCATATCCGCCGTGGACCTGCACCGCCTCCACAGTGGTCTTCATCGCCACTTCGCTAGCGAAGAGTTTGGCCATGCTGCTGGCGCGATCGTAGTCCAAATGCCGGTCCTTAAGCCAAGCGGCTTTGAGGCAGAGCAGGCGCGCGGCCTCGATCTCCGTGGCCATATCAGCCAATTTGAAAGCGATGGCCTGGTGCTCGCTGATGGGCTTTCCGAATGCTTTGCGCTCCTTGGAATAGGCGACGGCCAACTCAAAGGCTCCACTAGCGATCCCCAACGCCTGTGAAGCAATGCCGATGCGTCCTCCGGCGAGCGTCTTCATGGCGAACTTGAATCCGAAGCCGTCCTCGCCGATGCGGTTGGCCTTTGGCACTTTCACATCCTGGAACATCAGCGTGTGCGTGTCGCTACCACGGATGCCGAGCTTGTCCTCTTTGGCGCCCACCACGAATCCCGGCATGCCCTTCTCCACTATCAGGCAGTTGATGCCCTTGTGTCCTTTGGCCGCATCGGTCTGGGCCATCACCAAGTAAGTGCTAGCGGTCCCGCCGTTGGTGATCCAGTTCTTGGTGCCGTTGAGCAGATAGTGATCGCCTTTGTCGATGGCGGTGGTGCGCTGGCTGGTGGCATCGCTGCCAGCCTCGGGCTCGCTGAGGCAGAACGCACCGATCACCTCCCCTTTTGCCAAGGGCACGAGGTATTTCTGCTTCTGCTCTTCGTTGGCGAATTCCTCAAGGCCCCAACACACCAGGCTGTTGTTCACGCTCATCACAACGGAGCAGCTGGCGTCCACCTTGCTGATCTCTTCCATGGCCAACACATAGCTGATGGCGTCCATGCCGCCGCCACCGTACTTGGGGTCCACCATCATACCGAGGAACCCGAGCTCGCCGAGTTGGCGGATCTCCTCTTTCGGAAAGCGCTGCTCGCGATCGCGGTCGATCACCCCGGGCTTCAACACGTTCTGGGCGAAGTCGCGGGCGGCATCGCGCACGGCTTTTTGTTCTTCACTCAACTCAAAATCGAGACCTGATACGGCTGTGGCTTCCATGGATAAAGGCTTATGGTGGTGTGGGCAAATGTAGCGGATACCTTCGCCCCGCGCGACCCTTTTGCGCGTCCGGACATGAAAGGAAAGACCCGCGTGATCGGTGTGATGAGCGGCAGTTCGTTGGATGGCATCGACCTCGCGTTGTGCTCTTTCACACCGGACGGAAGCGGTTGGTCCTTCACACTGGAAAAGGCGCAGACCGTACCGTATGATGATGCCATGCGACAACGCCTGTTGATGGCCACCGAGGGGGATGCGCTGGAACTGGCCCGGCTGCACCGCGACATCGGCATCGCCATCGGCAACGCTTGCAAGGAACTGTTGACCGGGACATCCGCAGATGCCATCGCGTCCCACGGTCACACTGTCTTCCACCAGCCTGATGAAGGACTGACCACACAAGTAGGCGATGGTGCGCGCATCGCCGCTATCGCCGGGCTGCCAACGATCTGCGACTTCCGCACCATGGATGTGGCATTGGGCGGACAAGGAGCGCCACTGGTACCCTTCGGCGAGCGCGAGCTCTTCCCCGACCATAAAGCATTCGTGAACCTAGGCGGGATCGCGAACATTTCCATCCACCAAGGAGATCATCCCGTTGGATATGACGTCTGTCCGTGCAATCAAGCGCTGGACCTGTTGGCGCGTGAATGGGGAAAAGCCTATGACGCTGGCGGTGCGTTGGCCCGTTCCGGGGAAATGGACCTCGAACTATTGGCGCAGCTGAACGCACTTTCTTTCTACCGGCAGAAGCCGCCTCGCTCTCTCGGCCGCGAATGGTTCGACGAGAATGTGAAGCCCCTGATCACGTCGAAGACTCCTCTGGCAAACCGCCTGCGAACAGTGACCGAGCATATTGCATTGATGGTGGCCGGAGAACTCGAAAACGCAAAGGCCGGATCCGCGCTGATCACCGGTGGCGGGACGCATAACATATTTTTGATCGAGCGCATAGCCTCTTTGGGAAACGCTACACCCGAACTGCCGTCCGCGGAGATCATCGACTACAAGGAAGCATTGATCTTCGCCTTCCTAGGCCTGATGCGGCTTCGGAAGGAAGTGAACACGTTGGCCAGTGTGACGGGAGCCACACGGGACAGCATCGGCGGTGCGGTCTATTTGCCCAATTAACAGGAGGCAAGGGATAAACGTGATCATCAGTCCAATGCCACCCGTGGTGCTCGGCTACTTTTGAGCCTTGCAATAGGCCGACATGAGAGAAGCATTGAGGAGATTCGAGGAGCGTGCACCGGAGATCGTGTTCGAATGGAACGACGCACCGACCGGCGCCCGCGGCTGGGTAGTGATCAATAGCCTGCGTGGCGGCGCTGCCGGTGGTGGCACGCGCATGCGGAAAGGATTGGACAAGCGCGAGGTGATGAGCCTCGCCAAGACCATGGAGGTGAAGTTCACCGTGAGCGGACCGGCCATCGGAGGAGCCAAAAGCGGCATCGACTTCGACCCCGCGGATCCGCGCAAACTGGAAGTGCTGGATCGCTGGTATAAGGCGGTAATGCCCTTGCTGAAAACCTACTACGGGACTGGTGGTGACCTGAACATAGACGAACTTCATGATGTGATCCCGATCACCGAGCGCTACGGCCTTCAACATCCGCAGGAAGGCGTTGTGAGAGGCCACTTCGGGATGGATGACACCGGTAAGGCCAGGATCATCGGGCAATTGCGCACCGGTGTGAGCAAATTGGTGGAAGACCCTGCTTACACCCCTGTGCCTGGGAAATATGCCGTGGCCGATCTCATCACAGGATGGGGCGTAGCCGAGAGCGTAAGACATCACTACCGCATCCATGGGAGCGGGGTGAAAGGCAAGCGCGTGGTCGTTCAGGGTTGGGGGAACGTAGCCGCTGCGGCAGGATACTACCTCAGCCAGAATGGGGCGACCATCGTGGGCATCATAGACCGACACGGTGGCACACTTGCTCCCAAAGGGCTCGGCGCGGAAGCAGTGAAGAAGATCTTTCTGGAACGGAAAGGCAACACCCTCCATTTGCATGACATGCTCTCCTTCGATATGGTGAACGAGAGCATCTGGGACTGTGGTGCCGAGGTATTCCTGCCTTGTGCCGCGTCCCGTTTGGTCACCGGAGGTCAGGTGGACCGCCTGTGCGCGGCAGGTCTTGAAGTGATCGCCAGCGGCGCCAACGTACCCTTTGCCGACCCGGAGATCTTTTACGGCCCGATCGCTGAACATGCGGACGCCAAGGTCAGCCTGATCCCCGACTTCATCGCCAACTGCGGCATGGCGCGCGTTTTCGCATACTGCATGCAGGACGGCGCCGAACTCACCGACACGGCCATCTTCAGCGACGTGAGCAAGGTGATCGGCAACGCGCTGGAACGTGTCCACGCCAAGCACAGCGGAAAAGTCCAGATCACCAGCACCGCCTTTGGCATCGCACTGGAACAATTGCAACAGTGAAATTTTCCGGGGGCTTCCCCCGTTCAATCCCCAACACGAACCCAGACCGATGCATTTCCTCCTTTCAGCCCAAGTGCAACAAGCCGCTGACAGCGTCGTCCAAGCTGCGCAGCAAGCGTTGAACGCCCCCGCGGCGCCTACCGTGGATACCATCTCCGTCTGGGAGCTGATAAAGAACGGGGGATGGTACATCATGGTGCCGTTGGGCATCATGTCGTTGATCGCAGTATACATCATCATTGAGCGGAGCATGGCCATCCGGCGTGCGCTTCGGGAGGAGAAGGATTTCATGGAAAAGATCCGGGATTACATACACGACGGCAAGATCGATTCCGCACACAACCTCTGCGCGCAGAATCCAGCGCCTGTGGCCCGTATGCTGGACAAAGGCATCAGCCGCATCGGCAGGCCGTTGAAGGATATCGAGGTGAGCATCGAGAATGCGGGCAAGCTCGAGGTGTACAAATTGGAGAAGGGCCTGAGTGTACTCGCCACCATTGCCGGGGCAGCGCCCATGCTAGGCTTCCTCGGCACAGTGATCGGGATGGTCGTCACTTTCCATACCATGAAGATCAGTGGGGCCGGGGTGCAGATCGATCAGCTTTCAGGCGGCATCATGCAGGCGATGGTCACCACAGTGGCCGGACTTATCGTAGGCATCATCGCCTACGTGGCCTACAACACCTTGGTGGCCCGCGTGAACAAGGTGGTGCAGAACATGGAAGCCTCCTCCGTCACCTTCATGGAATTGCTGGACTCACCGGCCAACTAAAGCATGGGACTACGCAGCTCACATAAGGTGGACGCCGGGTTCAATGCGAGCTCGATGACGGACCTGGTCTTTCTGTTGTTGATCTTCTTCGTGATCCTCAGCACCATGGTAAGTCCATACGCCTTGCCGGTCGACCTGCCCACCAGTGCCAACAAGACCCAGGAGAAGGCCAAGGTGGCCGTGCGCATCGATGCGGAAGAGCACTACAGCGTGAACAACCAGCTGATCCAACCGGCCCAACTTGAAAGTGTACTCTCCTCCGAGATGGCAAAGACCACCGGGGACCCAGCGATCATCCTTCACGTGGATCAAAGTGTACCTACTGGGATAACTGTAAGTGTGCTGGACATCTGTAAGCGCAACAAGTGGAAGATCATCTTGGCGACGAAACCGCAGTGAGGAATGAGACGCCGCAAAGGCGCGGACCGGCCTATCGGCAGGCAGGGACGCAGAGGAATGAATGCACCGGGAGCGTCGTCCCATCGGGTCGGCCGATAGAGGTGATCTGTACAAGGAAATGAGCAGCCTCACGCTGAAACAGGAAGCCAACGACAAGCGGGTGGGCGTGATCTTCACGATCGTGTTCCACATCCTGTTACTGATCCTGTTCCTGTATGTCGGACTGAAGCAGCCGAACCCGCTGCCGCAGGAGCAAGCGATCGAGTTGGCTTTCGAGGACGCTGGCGGGCTGACCGGTGGTGCCACAATGGCGCAGCCAGCCACCTCTCAGCCACCACCGTCCCCGGTAATACCTACGCCTACCCCGAGCGAACAGGTCGCCACCGACGCAGCGAGCGATGTGGCCATGCCCAAACCGGTGAAGCCCAAGCCTGAGGCTGCAAAGCCACAGCCACGCAAGCCGGACCCCAATTCGCTCTTCTCTCCCTCGGCCAACCCGAACAATTCTACCTCCGCCGCTCAGAATGGTGGTGGCCCAGCCAGCAACATTCCCGGTGATGGTGGCTCTGGTAGTTTCAAGGGCCAGGCATTCGAGGGCAGGCTGTCCGGGCGCGGACTTATGCGTGGGCCGCATATCTCCGAAAAGCCCACGGAGGCCGGGAAAGTGGCACTTGACATCTTCGTTGATGGTGCGGGTCATGTCACACACGTAGCCTTCAACTTGGACCGCAGCACAACGACGAGCCAAGTACTCTTCAATCTGGCGAAGAAGGCCGCACTTCAATGCACTTTTAGCCCTAAACCGGACGGCCCAGCTGAGCAAAAGGGTGACATGACCTTCATTTTCATCCTTGAATAAGGTGGACTACACGGAGACGCTGGCGTACCTGTACGAGCAGCTGCCCATGTACTCGCGCATCGGCAAAGCCGCCTACAAAGCGGACCTATCCAACACGCACGTCTTGATGGACTTACTCGGCCATCCGGAGTACGGACTGAAATGTGTCCATATCGCGGGGACCAATGGCAAGGGCAGTGTGGCCCACATGCTGGCCAGCGTGCTGCAGGAAGCCGGATACAAGACCGGCCTGCATACTTCGCCTCATCTAAAAGACTTTCGGGAGCGTTTCAAGATCAACGGCGAAATGGTTCCGAAGGAAACGGTGTCCGCTTTCGTTGAAGATCATCGCTCATCATTTGAACCGATCGACGCTTCCTTCTTTGAATGGGGCGTGGCATTGGCCTTCGATCATTTCCGCGATCAACAAGTGGATATCGCAGTTATTGAGGTCGGTCTCGGCGGCAGGCTTGACAGCACCAATGTGGTCACGCCCGAGGTCAGCGTCATTACCAATATCGGTTGGGACCACGCGGACCTGCTTGGCGACACGCTGGAGAAGATCGCTTCGGAAAAAGCAGGGATCATCAAGTATCAGTTGCCCGTTGTGATCGGTGAGGCTGAGGGACCCGTCGCGGACGTATTCCGAAGAAAGGCGAAAGAGATGGAAGCGCCGATCCACTTCACGGACCAGCAGGCTGCCCTATCCTATTCATTGGACCTCGCGGGTCCGCACCAAGAGCGCAATGCACGATCGGTCGTTGCCGCGGTGCACATCCTTCAACAGCGGAGATGGTCGATCACGGAGGAACACATTGCACGCGGCTTGGCCAATGTGAGGAAGAACACTGGTTTTGCAGGTCGTTGGCAAACGATCGGAACGGACCCGCTTACCATCGTTGATGTGGGCCACAATGAGGACGGCCTGCGGATCGTAAAGGATATGCTGGCGCGAACGCCGCACGAAAAGCTTCACATCGTGTTGGGTACAGTGAACGACAAAGATATGGATCGAATGCTGGCCCAGCTACCGAAGACCGCCACTTACTATTTCTGCAAGGCGAATATTCCGCGTGGGCTGGATGCCGAAAAACTGGCACAATTGGCTGAAGACTCAGGACTGCACGGCACGGTCCATAAACGTGTGGCAGCCGCATTAGCAGCCGCCCGCTCCGCCGCTGGCCTGAAGGATCTCGTACTGGTCTCAGGAAGCATTTTCACGGTTGCCGAGGTGCTGTGAGGGGAACGATTATATTCGCAGCCCGATTTCGGGAAGCATAGCTCAGTTCGCTGGTTCGAGCGTTGAAATATTGGGAGCATAGCTCAGCTGGTTTAGAGCATCTGCCTTACAAGCAGAGGGTCGCTGGTTCGAATCCGGCTGCTCCCACTCTGACCCGCTGACCTTTAAGCGGTGTTTGAAATATTGGGATGTTAGCTCAGCTGGTTTAGAGCGCATGCTTCACACGCATGAGGTCACTGGTTCGAATCCAGTACGTCCCACATTAAAAGCCCTCCAATGCAAATTGGGGGGCTTTGCGTTGGGAGATGGCTACTCGCGACACACGAGCGCCAACCAAGTCCTTTCTTTGCCCTATGCTGCGCCGCCTGCGCCCCTTCATCTTCTTCGCGATCATCTTGGTTGCGGCGGCATTGGCCCTGGAGATCATCAACGGCCGATTCTGGCTGAACGACTTCAGGGTCTACTAC
>JBEPUG010000068.1:0-17826 GCA_041691695.1 Flavobacteriales bacterium | reverse complement strand
GCTTACAGGTGCGCAGGTGTTTCGTGAAGGGCCTCGGCAAAACGCCGGGGCCCTTCTTCATTCAAATTGTTTTCGAAGTGGTCCGTTCCGGACCGATGCCTCAGGTCAATTCACCAACGCGACCGATCCGCGGAGGTCGTGGTTGATCCCGGTGTAGGCGGACTGCGCGCGCAGCATCCAGTTGTAAACGCCGTTCTTCACCACCTTCCCGTTCATCTTACCGTCCCAGCCCTGATGGGGATCGGTGGTATCGAAGATCTTGGCGCCCCAGCGATCGAAGATCTGAAGGTGGAAATTATCAGGTGCGATATCGTTGCCCTCCACCTGAAGAACGTCGTTCAATCCATCGCCATCCGGGGTGAAGGCACTGGGGATGTACACGAGGAACTCATCCTGCACCTCGATGATATGGGTGATACTATCGGGGCAGCCGAGGAAGTTGCGCACCAACAGTTCAACCGGATAGCTGGCCCCTATTTGGTTGGGAAAGGTGAAGGAGGGATCGGTAAGCGTTGAACTGCCTAAGCCCGCGAAGTCCCATTGATAGGACACCGCTAGTTGATCGGCGAGCTCGTGGAACTGCACTGTGTTCTCAAAGATGTTGGCGGGGTTGGGCGACCAGGAAAAATCCAGGTGCGGTATGTCGATCACGGTGATCAGGTCCGTGTACGTGCTATCATAGGAGCATCCGTTGGGCCAATGCGCATTGACCGTAACGGTGTAGAGACCGTAATGGTCGTAATTGTGCGCCACGGAAGTGGCCAGGTCCGTGTAGGCCGCACCATCACCGAAGTCCCAATCCGCGGTCGCCGAGCCTGTCGTATCCTGCAAGCTGAAATGCACAAGGAAAGGCTCGCAGCCAAGTATGCTGTCCGGGTTCATCACCAATGAGGGGACCGGCTTCACTTTCAACACGACGCAATGGGTGACAGAGGGCGTCTCGCACCCATCACGAAGGGTCATGCAGAAGGTCTGCGTCCCGAAGAGATCCACGGTATGTGTGGGATCGGACGAGGGTCCCGTTCCCCAATCATAGCTCCATTCTCCATCACCTCCCGCGATGGAATCGGGTGCGAGGATCAGGTCAACCTTCGGACAGATGACCAAAGTATCCGGCACGTAGAACTGCAGGCTATGAAGTACGCTCACTGTGACCTGCTGCGTATCCGATGGACAATTGTTCACATCCGTTGCGTGGACCGTAAAGGTGGTGGTGGTAGTGGGCGATACAGCTTGAATGGTATCGCCAGAGAGTCCATGGTCCCAGTGTAATTCGGAAGGAGCGGTCCCACCCGCGGTGCCGGCGGCGACAAGCGCATTGCCGGTCAGGCAGATCGTTGTGTCGTTGCTGACGCCGGTGAGTTGCAATAGAGCGGGCTCACCGATAACAGCGGTTAGGCTATCGGCGCAGCTATTGCCATTGGCTCCCTCCTGGACGAGTACGTGATAGCTGCCTCCGCTGGCGAATAGTGTATCTCCCAAAGCACCTGTGGTGCTCTGAACCACTACGCCGGAACTGTCATCGGTCCAAGTAAAATTCCACGGTCCGCCGGTTCCCGTCGGGATCGCTTCAATGTACCCCAAACTGTCGCCGTTACACAGATGATCCCCTACCACACTGTCCAGTTGCAGCGTCGTAAGCGGATTTACCAGAAGGCTGTCGGTCATACCACACATAGGGTGCCCGTAGGGGTATGCATGCAATTGGTACCATGTGGGCACAGTGGGTGATGCTTGGGGAAATGGAGTGCCGGTGCTACTCAATCCAGTGGAGGGGGTCCATTGATAGACCAACGCACCGGTGGGGATGGGTAATTGCAGTTGAGTGTATAAGAGGATCGGGTTGCCACACACGGAAGGTGGTACCGTGGATAGCGCGAAATTCACACTGGGCGTGATCGTGATGGTGAGTGTGGTATCGTAAGTGCAGCCGAAATTGTCAGTGACGGTATAGGTGTACAAATGACTGCCCACATCGGTCGGGTTCGCGATGTAGTGTAGTGGGTTCGTTGGGCTATTGGTCAACGACGGCCCGCTCCAATAACTGCTGTCTGTGCTGGTGAAGCCCGGTTGAGGGGTGTATGAGGTATTGTCCGGCAGGATGGACGGGTCGAAGTTGATATCCCATGAACAGATGAACCCGTTGTCGATCGCCCAGAGATCTGTGAAGGTCAAGGTCCACGTTCCGTTGAGCGGGCTCCCCACGAAGGCGGACATCGGGTTGAGGCTTTCATAGGTGCCGGCGGGAAGACTGGGGCCTGAAAGGCCGGCATTCACATTATCCACCCAAGTGCCATTCGTTGCCGAGGGACTGAAGCAATAGGTCCAGCATGTGCCAGGCTGCGGATTATTGTCATCGCCGTCAACAGGAATGCCCAAAAATGTCCCGCTACCTCCTTGCTGGTGGAAGATCACCGTCACGCCGGAAGGTGAGGTGAGTTGGAGAACAAAATCGCCCATGAACGAATGTTCCATACTGATGCAGACCGAAAGCAGGTCATTGATATTCGTCAACGTCGCCCCCGGTGGGAACGAGGAGAAGGTGATCGCACTGGAGAAAGGCGTTCCAATATCATCCGGCAGGTAGAGGCCACCGCCGAAATTCGCATCCGGAATGCTGGTCCACGTGCTACTGGTCACGGATGTGATAGCGGTAAGGTCCACGGGTTCCCCAGCGCAATGGGTGATGTTAGCGAAATCGGTGAAGGTGGGTGGGATACTGACCTGAACCTGCAGGTCCACTTCGTTCGTGTTCTTGCAGCCATTATCGTCGGTCAGCGTGAGGTGCACCACATGCTGGGCAGGGGGGCCTACAAAAACGTGGTTCAATAGGGGGCCGCTGGTGCTGTCCAAAGTGCCATCACCGAAATCCCACAGGTATTGACCGATCGAAAAGCCGGTGGCCGCCGTGGAGGCGCTACCATCGAAGCCAACCGATTCACCTTGGCATATCAGTGCAGGGGCCGGTTCACTCATCACGGCGGATGCCGTGGGTGGCGCGCAGGGTGTGGTGCAGGAGATGCCGGCCGCGAAAAAGCCGGTGCCGATCTCGTTGGAAGTGAATTGTACGGTTAGGCAGCCGCTGGGATTGTTATAACTGGCGGAAACAATGCCGGGAGAGTCCGTTCCCGACCACGTTCCGAGCACTGGCGCACCGGTGGAGTTGCCGTCATAGATGGTCATCTGATCGGTCGGTATTGTACCGGCTGCTGACAGGTTGAAGATCACGAAATTCAATGAGACCGCGCTGTCTGGTTGGCCCGAACAGATGGTGATCGTGAAGTCCTCGTTGTTGCCATAGCCGGGTCCTCCTTGCCCACCGCTATCCAATAAGGCTCCGCTGCAGGTGGAGATGTCACCGCCATTGATCGGGTAGGCCACTTGGCTCCGGACCTGGGTCGAAACGAATAATAGGATTGCGGCCAGAACACTTTTGTACAATGGTGTCATCTATCGATCAAGGCTCCGAAGAAATGAAATGATTTTGGATGCGTGTCACATAGACGCACAGCAGCATGGATGCGGTGTCTCAAGGCGACATCATTGACAAGTTTCGCCTTGGAACTGAAGAGCCAAGTACCCATAGCCATCCATGGCCCTTTTGAAGTGCTCACCTGACCAAGCGTACCTGCCCAGTGAAGGTCTCCGCTGGTTGCTGACCGGCATCCAAGTCCACCACCCACACATAGGTCCCCGCCGCGCTAACCGAACCTTGGTTGTTCACACGCCCGTTCCAAGGCTGTTTCGCATCGTCCGTTCTATACAGGAGCAGCCCAGCAGAATCATAGATGGACAATTGGAATTTCGACTTCAAATTGGTCAGGGTGGCTGGCATGAAGCCATCCACTTGGCCATCACCTTGCGGAGAGAAACTTGATGGAGCGCCGAGATCGTGATCGCGGTCCACATGCACATCCTTCATCGTGCGGTCCACACATCCTGTGGCGCTGGTGGCGGTCAATTCCACTCGGTATGCGCCTTTCTTCTTGAAGATATGGTCCGGCAATTTGGCAGTGCTGGTATTGCCGTCTCCGAAATTCCACGCGTAAGTGTCTGCGCTTTTCGAGGTATTTTGGAAACGCATCGATGGGATCATGCCGGGGGCTTCCTGTTGAAGGACATTGAAGGCAGCAACAGGTCCATCATTCACCACGATCACATCACTGCTCGGCTTGTTATGAATGGTTCCAGCTCCGGAGGAGGAGAGAGAGAGCATCACTTCATAGCTGCCTGCCTTGGTATAGGTATGCTCGGGATCCGGCTTGTTGCTGAAACTTCCATCGCCGAAGTTCCATAGGTAGATGCCGTCATCGGGCATGTGTTCCACGGTGAACTTCACCGGTGTGCCAGGACAGGCCTCCTTCGCACTGGCGTGAAAAACGGAGGTCGAGTTCGTCGACCCGGTAGGCTTTGCTACCGCCGCAACGGAACTGCTCGCGTTCACTGGGGCCATACGCGGGTTGTTTATCCGGGCCGACTTGCTTCTGCGTTGTGTGGCTTCAGGGACCAAAGCCACTGCATGACTTGAAGTAGAGTCGGATAGTGTACTGGAATTGGCCCGTTCAGCATGAGAGACTTGGTTTTCATGTATCACGGATACGGCCGATCTGTTTTCGCTCTGGGTGACCAGAATGGTAGAGTTGGCCGCGATAGCAGGCTTGGTGTCCCGGCCCAAGAAATAAGCTGTTCCTCCGATCAGCAACGCACCTGCGACCAAGGCACCAGCGATCAGGCTCCTTCCATGTCCCCAGCTACGCACACCACTGGACAAGGCGCGTTCCATCTGCGCCCAATCCGCGGAGTTGTAAGGCACCTCATAGTCGTCGAGGCTTTCCTTCAACTGGTGCTCAAAATTGTTCCGTCCCGGTATTTTTCCCCCCATTTTCATTTCGGAAGATCATGCGCCTTCCTGAGTAGTCGTTTCAAGTTGTGTTTGGCCTTGGCCAAATTGCTCTTCGAAGTTCCGATGTTTATCCCCAATGTCTCCGCTATCTCCTTGTGTGTCATTTCCTCGAAGACGTACAAGTTGAAGACCGTCCGGTAGGCGGGTGTCAACTTCTGCATGGCATTGATCACGTCCGACGGCTTCAGATCCTCTAACCCGGTCTCGTCTTCGGCTAGCTCCTCCTCCGGAATGTCTTCGAATTCTTCCATGCTGCGCTCTTCGCCCAGCAGGAGATAGGAGTGTTTCGCCCGTCGGAAGTGGTCGATAGCGGTGTTCACCATGATCCGTCGCACCCAACCCTCGAAGCTGCCTTCCCGGTTGAAGTTGGCCATGTTCCGGAACACCTTGATAAAGCCGTCCTGCAGAATATCCTTGGCCTGGTCGTGGTTCTTGGTGTAACGCAGGCACACCGCCAGCATCTTCCCATAGAAGAGTTCGTACACCCGCTCTTGGCTCCGCCGTTCCCCGGCGAGGCAGCCCTCGATGATCGCACCGAAGGTTTTCTTCGCAGCTTCCGTTTCCCCCCATGTGGGGTCAAGACGCATGTTCTGTTCAAGGGTTGCCGATTCCATCCTTCCCGCCCGTGGCGGGACGCGAAAAATACGCATCCTGTTCGGGAGGCACCTTGTGTGCAATTAACGCCGCGTATTTGGCAGCATGTCGGCAGCGTCCCTAATTTCGCGACCGGGCCATTCGGTCCAAGCACGCTCACAAAGCATCAACGTACACATGAAGATCACCGTAGTTGGGGCCGGGAATGTCGGGGCCACCTGTGCCGACGTCTGCGCTCGTAAAGAATTAGCGACCGAAGTGGTCCTGCTGGACATCAAGGAGGGATATGCCGAAGGCAAGGCCTTGGACATTTGGCAAACGTCGCCCATCGGTCTGTTCGACAGTCGCATCACCGGCAGCACCAATGATTACACGAAGACCGCCAATAGCGATGTGGTGGTGATCACCAGCGGCCTGCCGCGCAAGCCAGGTATGAGCCGCGACGATCTTATCGCCACCAACGCCGGTATTGTGAAGAGCGTCACCGAGAACGTGGTAAAGCATTCGCCCAATGCCGTCATCATCGTGGTGAGCAACCCGCTCGACGTGATGACCTATTGCGCCTTCCTCAACAGCAAGTTCCCAGCGCAGCGTGTGTTTGGAATGGCCGGCATCCTGGACACCGCGCGTTATCGCGCCTTCCTTGCCACGGAACTCGGGGTTAGTCCGAAGGACATCCAAGCGGTGTTGATGGGCGGACATGGTGATACCATGGTGCCCTTGCCCCGCTACACCACAGTGGGTGGCATCCCCATTACGGAACTGATCGACAAGGACAAGCTCGATGCTATTGTGGAGCGGACCAAGAAAGGCGGCGGCGAGATCGTGAATCTCCTCGGCACTTCCGCGTGGTATGCACCCGGCACGGCCGCTGCGCAGATGGTGGAGGCCATCGTGCGCGACCAGAAACGCGTGTTCCCGGTTTGCGCTTGGTTGCAGGGCGAGTATGGCATCAAGGATGTCTATCTCGGTGTCCCTGTGATCTTGGGCCGCAAAGGAATAGAGCGCATCATCGAGCTGAAGCTGAACAAGGAGGAACTGGAAATGACCCAAGCAAGCGCCCGCTCCGTGAAGGAGGTGATGGCTGTACTTGATCGCATGAACGTTCCGGCCTGAACCAAGTACCTATAAACCAAGAGGGGCGCCTGATCGGCGCCCTTTTCTTTTTCACATCGTTGCGGCCTGATCAATGCAGCACAACCGCGCGTTGCACCCAATTGTTGGTGCCGGCCTCGAGGCGGACCATATACACTCCGTTGGTAAGCGAGCCCACGTCCAGTCGCGTTTGCGGCGCGGTCACTGGTCGATCGAAGACGCGCCTCCCGAGGTCATCGTACAGAGTAACGCGCATACCTGGCCGCCAAGTGGTATGTAGCAATAGTTCGATCGTTTGGTCCGCAGGATTCGGGGCGAGAGTGAAGACCTGCTTCGCATCGCTCTGTTCATGTATGCCCGCGTAGGTGTCGTCGCGCCAGAAACTCAGTCCGCCGCGGTAATTTCCGATCACTGCATCCAAATGTCCGTCTCCGGTGAAGTCATAGAGCACGACCGCCGTGCGCAGCCCTTCATGGAAACCTTCCCAAATGCTATCCGTCAAGTTCCAGGTCCCATCCAAGTTCCCGTCGATGTTGTAATAGTGATGAATGCCTCCGGATTCGCTACCTGATAGGAATTCATGCTCACCTTGCTCATTCGTATACATGAATGGCACGCTGAACCCGGTGTAACTCCAGTATTCATTCGTGGAAACACCTCCGAAGGTCGTCGTGTTCAAATGCCAAACGGGTGCTTGGGCCGTTCCCGTGTTCCTGTAGTAGTTGATGTTGCCATTCCGTTCTCCGACCAGGAGGTCCAGCGATCCGTCACCGTCAACATCAAAGAGCTGCGGGGTGGCGTCCTGTCCAACATCGATCACGGTCCCCGTATCGTCCATGATCAAATGTTTCGGGGCGTGGAACTGGGCTGTAGCGTTGGTCGATGTGTTGTGGAAGAAGAACAACTGCCCCACCAGGTTGCCTATGATCATGTCCGGATGACCGTCACCATCCACATCGCCGAAGGCTGGATACAGGCCTGGGCCCATACCTGCGGTATCCAGTTGCATGTAATTATCGGTCACCTCGTCGAAGGCGGGCGCGGTCGCTGTGCCGATGTTCTTCAGCACCGCTATCCTTCCGATGTAGGTGCCTCCTGTCTGATAGTAGCCCTCGTTGCCCACCACCAGGTCCATTAGGCCATCACCATTGTAGTCGAAGAGTACGGGAAAGGCACCTTCCCCGAATTCCAGCATGTCCCCTTGGAAAAGGTTGTTCTTCTGGTAATTGAAGACCGGTGCGGCATCGGTGCCGGAATTATGGTAGTACCAGATGCCGTGCGCGTTCTCGGAAAATGACGTCGCGTTGGGCGCTACGATCAGGTCCCGCTTGCCATCATTGTCCACATCCACTTGGAAAGGCGCCAGGAACTGGTCGAAGTAAGCCCGAACGTCGTAGACAGGAAAGAGTGTGTCCACGGAGGTCATCAACGCATGGGCGACCGTACCTCCGTTGGTCAGCGCCATCAGGTCCGGTGATGCATAGTCGCCAAGGATCAGGTCCATGTCCCCATCGCCATCCAGGTCCAGCGGAAGTACCGTGCTTCCGCTGTGTGCGCGCGGCGAGCTTTCCGGGTGGATGCCGCCAGCGCCAATGTGGGTCGGCATCTCCGGGTTTGGCACGTTGTCGCTGCAGGGCACATTGAGCGTCAAGGTGTTGTTCTCGATCGATTCCACAAAGCTGCCCCAACAACGACTACGCACTTCATAGATCAAGCTGTCGCATGTGCCGTACTGTTCCATGCTCAGGTTTTTATGGTACTCCAAATAGTTGGCGCCCCAGATGCTGAAGGTCACCACATCCAGATCGCCATCGCCGTCGATATCCACAATGCCCGGGATATCGATATTGGTAATGAAGAGGTTCGGGCTCTGTGTAGGCACATAGTTGCTGCCCACTTGATCGTCTGCCAGCGTGAAAGACAAGCCGTTCGCATCACTCGTATTCCGGTAGACCGCGAAGGCTCCGTTGGTGTAAGCGAAGATGTCCGACTTCCCGTCGCAGTTGTAGTCGCGCATCAATGCCCAATCGTGCAGTAGTGGGAAGGGATAGACGTTATCGTACGCATGGGTCGGCACGTAGGTCGCTTGGCCAGGCGTGCCCACGTTCAGTAGGAAGATCGGCTTGTTTCCGGAACGGTCGAATACGAACAGGTCCTGCTTTCCGTCCTGATCCAGATCGATGGAGGAGAATTGGGGGAAGTTCAAACCTCCCGCCCAGGCCATGGTCAACGCCGTATCATTCTTTTGAACAGGAACGTCAGGTGCGAAGGAGAACACGGCCTGCGCCGATGTCCAGAGTGGACCGCAAAAAATAAATGAGAGGAGGAGGGAGCGCAGCATGCGTTGTATGACGGTCATTGACAGGGGCGCGGTGGCTGGGGACGAAGGTATCAAGCAACGATGGCCGCCATGAAAGTACGGTCTTCCGTCCCCATCGGATCCCTCGCGTGCCTATCCTTCTATATTTGCCGCCCCGTTGACAGGTCCTGTGCTTGTTTCGGCCTTTCCAAGAAAAACAAACCAGTCCTTTCCTCATGCAGAATCGAGGTGCGCTTTGGGTGTTCAGCATCCTGTTGGCGCTCGCATGCCTATGGCAGTTGTCATTTTCCGTTTTCACCCATAAGCTCGAATCCCAGGCCGTGACGGCCGCGTTCCAGTATGCCGATTCGGTGACGGCCGTTCCTACTAATGCGAACTTGGACCACGATTCGATCCATCTCGCGTTCGAGAACAAATACATCCAACAGCACAGCGACGACATAGTCTATCCGGTCTTCGGATACAGCTATAAGGAGTGCAAGGAGCGGGAGATGAATCTCGGTCTTGACCTCAAGGGCGGTATGGCGGTCACCTTGGAGGTGGACATCCCCGATCTGGTGGACAACCTGAGTGCCAATAGCCAAGACCCCGCCTTTCTCACCGCATTGAAGGCTGCGCGCGCACGCCTCACCAGCAGCAACAGCGATTTCATCACGCTCTTCGATCAGGAGTTCCAGAAAGCCGCTCCAAATGGAAGCTTGGCGGCCATCTTCAGTACGCAGGACAACGCCACGATCTTCCCGCGGGAGAGCACCAATGCGCAGATCATCACGGCTCTCCGGGACCAGGCCCAGATCGCACTGAACAACACCGAGAAGATTCTCCGGACCCGTATCGACAAGTTCGGCGTTGCCCAGCCCAGCATCCAGAAGCAGAGTCTCAGCGGCCGGATCCAGATCGAACTGCCGGGTGTGAAGGACAAGGACCGCGTTCGTAACGTGCTGCAAAGCACTGCCAACCTCGAGTTCTGGGAGACCTTTGACAACAAGGATGTCTACATGAAGCTCTCCGAGGCCAATGAGCGGTTGAGCGCGATGCTGCATCCCCAATTGGCGCATGAGGACAGCTTGAAAGCTGCGCGGAAAGCGGCGATGAAGAATGATTCCACAGCTACTACCGCGAAGGATTCCACTGCGGCATTGAGCAGTGATAGTGCGGCCGATGCCTTGACAAGTCTGAGCGACAGCCTGTCCGGTGACAGCTCGAAAGAATTGTCCGATGCGGAGAGTTTGGCTAAAAGCCCTTTGCTCAATAAGGGCCGCCTGCAGCTCAATGTCATGAACAATCAAGTGGTGAGCGGCGACGTGGTCGGTTACTGTGCGGTGAGCGACACCGCCATGGTGAACAGGTTGTTGCGCATGGCCCCTCCCAAAAGTCCTGATCCCAGCCAAGTGTTGAAGCTTGCATGGAGCAGCCAGCCTGTGAAAATGTCCACCGCCGAAGGAGGTGAGCACGACTTCCTCGCATTGAATGCTCTGCGTGGTCCTCGCAACGGGAAGCCGAAGATCGATGGTGGCTACATCACCGATGCGCGTCAGGACTTCGACATGAAGGGTGATGCGGAAGTGAGTATGCAGATGAATGCCGAGGGTGCCCAGAAGTGGAAGCTGATGACCGGCGAGAACGTCGGTAAGCAGATCGCCATCGTACTGGACGGTTATGTGGTATCCGCCCCGAACGTGATGGGGGAGATCCCCGGAGGACGGAGCAGTATCAGTATGGGAGGTGGCGGCGATCGCAATAAGCAGTTGGAGGATGCCACCGATTTGGCCAACGTGCTGAAAGCAGGAGCGCTGCCGGCCCCGGCTCGCATCATCGATGAGACCGTGGTCGGACCTTCACTCGGTGCGGAGAACATCAGCCGCGGCATGTGGTCCTTCCTTCTGTCACTCATCATGGTGATGGCCTTCATGGTCCTGTACTACAACGGCTCGGGCTGGGTGGCAAACGTGGCGCTGCTGGCCAACATCTTCATTTTATTGGGCACCTTGGCCTCCCTGCAGGCATCGCTCACCTTGCCGGGTATCGCCGGTATCATTCTCACCGTGGGTATGGCAGTGGATGCCAACGTGCTGATCAATGAACGCATCCGAGAGGAATTACGACATGGTAAAGCGGTGAAGACCGCCGTGGATCTGGGTTACAAGCATGCTCTCTCCGCAATCGTGGACTCGAACGTCACAACGTTCGCCATGGCGATCATCCTGCTGTTCTTCGGTGGTGGTCCCGTGAAAGGCTTCGCGACCACTTTGGCCATCGGAATCCTCACATCTATGTTCACCGCCATCTTCATCAGCCGCCTCATCATTGATCGCCGCTTGGAGAAAGGCAAGAAGATCAGCTTCTGGCACAATTGGAACAAGAACATCTTCGCTGATGTGAAGGTGGATTTCATGAAGAAGCGCTTCGTGATGTACGCGGTCTCCGGCACCATCATCCTCATAGGCCTGGTATCGATGTTCACCCGCGGCTTCAATTACGGGGTGGATTTCTCCGGAGGTCGCCAGTACGTCGTGAAATTCGACAAGCCCGTGAATGTGGAGAAGGTCCGCGACGCCTTGGAGACGGCGTTCAGGTCCGATGACAACATCCGGAGTTCCGTGAACGTGAAGACCTACGGAGGTAATGATCAAGTTAAGATCACCACGAACTATATGATCAACAGTACCGCTACTGGTACGGACCAGCTGGTGGAGGGCAAGTTGAACACAACGCTGGCCAAGCTGGGCGGTGCGCCACCGATTGAATCCCGGAAGGTGGACCCCACCATTAGCGATGACATCCGGGACCACAGTCTTTGGGCCGTCGGCCTCTCCTTGGTCTTCATCTTCATCTACATCCTCCTGCGTTTCCGCAACTGGAAATTCGGATTGGGCGCGGTACTCTCGCTTGTACACGATGGATTGATCGTCATGGGCGTGTATTCGATCTTCTACTCTATCATGCCGTTCAGCATGGAGATCGACGAGCAGTTCATCGCAGCCATTCTCACCGTGATCGGTTTCTCCATCAATGACACGGTGGTGGTGTTCGACCGGATCCGTGAATATTTGGAGGACCACAGAAGGGAACCTTGGGGACAGGTCTTCAACAAGGCCATCAACTCCACATTGGGCCGTACCATCAATACCTCGATGACGGTGATCATCGTGCTCTTGGTGATCTTCCTCTTCGGGGCCGATTCCATCAAGGGCTTTGTCTTCGCGATGCTCGTGGGCATCGGCGTAGGAACCTACTCCTCCATCTTCATCGCCTCTGCAGTGGTGGTGGACCTGCACAAGGACGAGGTGCCGCAAAAATCAAAAGGCTGAACCTGATCCATCAATTTCAAATGGAAGCCTCGCCTCGGTGAGGCTTCCTATTTTTGGCCCCTTCATGTGCGTGCCACTCATTTTCGACATCGGTGGAGGCGAGTTGCTCGTCATCATGCTGTTCGTACTGCTCTTTTTTGGCAGTAAGGGCATTCCTGATGTGGCCCGCACCATGGGACGCACTTTGCGACAACTCCGTGATGCCACCGCAGACGTGCAGCGGGAGATAGAGAAAGGGGCTTCCGATGTGAAGAAGGGCTTCGAGGAGCAGCGGAAGACCTTTCGCATCGAGCCTCCAGAACAAGCCGTGCCCCAGAAAATGGATAACACCGCGGAGGCCAAGGAACCGATGGATGTCCAGGTCGTGCCTCCAGAGAATGGTCCAGCCAAGGAGGACCAAGATCAGTCCTAAGGGCATCGCTTTCCCTTCTTTTTTGTTCGACCCGGCTTCGGTGCCTTGTCCTTTTCCGAGGGTTGAGCGAACTGTTTGCGTTAATAAATGTGTGTATTGGAGACCTTCCGTTACTTTTTCAGGGGGTGTTAGGAAAAAGAGATCATATCTCAGAACATACCCCCCGCGTGGAGATACCTTTGTTGCAGAAAAACAAATTTTCATGTCCAAGCCGATGTTACGTGCCAAAGCACTTATTGATGTTCTCGGCCGCCAGCCCAAACCATTTACGCCCCCAGGCAGCCGCATCAGTGACTACTACGGCATCAACGTGTTCAATGAAGGGGCCATGCGCATGTTCCTCACTGAGGATGCTTATTTGGCCGTGCATGAGGCGAATGAAAAAGGGACACGGATAGACCGAAAACTCGCGGACCAGGTGGCCAGCGGCATGAAGGAATGGGCTGCCAGTAAGGGCGCTACACACTACACGCACTGGTTTCAGCCACTCAACGGATCCAGTGCGGAAAAGCATGATGCCTTCTTCGAACCCTTGAGCAATGGACGCAGCATCGAGCGATTCGACGGCGGCATGCTCGTGCAGCAAGAACCCGATGCCAGCAGCTTCCCAAGCGGCGGGATCCGCAACACCTTCGAGGCTCGCGGCTATACGGCATGGGACCCCGGAAGCCCGGCCTTCCTCATTAACAACACGCTATGTATCCCAACGATCTTCGTCAGCTACACGGGTGAGGCGCTGGACTTCAAGACCCCGCTTCTCCGTTCCATCAGGGCACTGGACGAAGCTGCGACCGCCGTGTGCCACTACTTCGACAAGGATGTGACGAAGGTGATCGGCACACTGGGTTGGGAGCAGGAGTATTTTCTCATTGACGAGTCCTTATACCACGCACGTCCCGATATCATGATGGCCGGCCGCACCCTCTTCGGGCATGGCCCTGCACGCGGTCAGCAGTTGGAGGACCATTACTTCGGCAGCATCCCTGAGCGCATGCAGGCTTTTATGCGCGAGTTCGAGACCGAAGCACTTATGTTAGGCATCCCTGTGAAGACGCGCCACAACGAGGTCGCTCCGAACCAATTCGAATGTGCCCCGGTGTTCGAGGAGATGAACTTGGCGGTGGACCACAACATGCTCCTCATGGACGTGATGGAGAAGACCGCGCGTCGGCATGATCTGCGGGTGCTCTTCCATGAGAAGCCGTATGACGGGGTGAACGGAAGTGGCAAGCACAACAACTGGAGCCTTGCCACAAATACCGGTAAGAACCTCCTCCGCCCGGCCCGAACGCCGAAGGAGAACATCCAGTTTCTCGCCTTCTTCGTCAGTACCATCGCGGCAGTGCATGCTTATGCGGACGTACTGCGAGCCAGCATCGCTTCTGCGAACAACGACCATCGGCTTGGGGCGAATGAGGCCCCGCCAGCGATAATCAGCGTGTTCATTGGGAAATATCTCACTGACCTTCTCGATGAGTTGGAGAGAGGCATCAAGGCTTCGATGAGTCCGGCGAGCAAGACCGAACTGAAATTGGACATTGGCCGCATCCCCTCGGTGCTACTGGACAATACCGATCGCAACCGTACCTCCCCGATCGCCTTCACCGGCAACAAGTTCGAATTCCGGGCCGTGGGGTCCAGCGCCAACTGCGCGGGGCCGATGACCGTTCTGAACACCATCGTCGCGGACCAGTTGAGATCATTCAAGATCGCCACGGAGGCGTTGATCGCCAAGGGTGTGAAGAAGGATGAGGCTGTCTTGCGCACCATCCGGGACCTCATTGTAAAGAGCAAGGCCATCCGCTTCGAGGGCAATGGCTATGGTGATGAATGGAAGGCGGAAGCGGCAAAACGGGGCCTTTCCAACCATGGGGATACTCCACGCGCCTTGGACGTGTGGTCGGAGAAGCGGACCAAGAAGCTCTTCATGGACATGGGCGTCCTCACAGAGAAGGAACTCGACGCGCGCCACGAGATCGAACTGCACAACTATATCTTGAAGGTCCAGATCGAATCCCGCGTCTGTGCGGACCTGGCGGTAAATCACCTGCTGCCCGCAGCGGTGATCTACCAGAATAGGCTGATCGAGAATGTGCGAGGGTTGCGAGAACTGCTGGGCCCTGAAGAGGCTAAGGAAGCCACGGCCACTCAAATGGAACTGATCCAAGGCATCAGTGGACATATGGGACAACTGAAGGTCCTTTCGGATGCCATGACACAAGCGCGCAAGAAGGCGAATATCATCATGGACCACCGCACCAAGGCCATCGCCTACTGCGATAATGTCAAGCCCTTCTTGGATCAGATCCGCAAGCATAGCAATAAGCTGGAACTACTTGTGGACGATGAGGTTTGGCCATTACCGAAGATGCGCGAACTGCTTTTCACGCGTTGACTTTCATCCCTCCGGAGTTCTTTTTGAGGACCGAAAATTCGACCGTGGCCACACTTCAATGTTCGGCCGTGTCGGACTTTCAGTATTTTCGCCCGGAACGATGGCGTTCACCTATCCCATAACCCGATGATGAGCATGAGGAAGTTCTTGACCTGCTTCACTTTCAGTCTGGTGTGTCTCGCCGGTGCCATGGCGCAGAGCAAGCAGACGCAAGAGGCCGATGACGCCTTCAACAGGGGCTTCTACTACAACTCCATCGAGATGTACAAGAAAGCCTATACCACAGAGAAGAAGGCCAGTGAGAAAGCCGAATTGATCTTTAAGGTCGCCGAGGCCTATCGCATGTTGGGCGATGCCGAGAATGCACAGGTGTGGTATGAGAAGGCCAATAAGGCCCAATATCCGGATCCGATCACCTACTACTATATCGGTACCTCGTTGAAGGACCAAGGCAAGTATGCCGATGCCATCGTTGCATTCAACAAATACAAGGAGAAGAATCCAGGCGACTCTCGGGCGGACGCCCAATTGGCAGCGTGCACTGAGGCGCAGAAGTGGATCGATAACCCTTCCCGCTACAAGGCAGACCCGGAAGTGCTGCTCAACACACCCCAATATGATCTAAGTCCCGCATTCGCGGACCGGAAGAATTCTGACCTGGTGTTCTCCAGCAGCCGTCCTGCTTCCACCGGTACCGAGACCGATGGTATAGTGGGTGAAAGTTTCGCTGATCTTTATAGCACCAGCCGGGATAAATTGGGCAAATGGAGTGAGCCGGTGCGGCTGGACGTCAACATCAACACCGACGGCTCAGAGGGTGCGCCGACCTTCGATTCGAAGCGTCATGTGATGTACTTCACCCGTTGCCCACAGGAAAAAAAGAAGCCCTTCGGATGCGACATCTGGATGAGCAAAAAAGTGGGGAACAATTACGGAGACCCGGTCATGCTGGTCTTGAAACCGACACAGGACAAGAAGGACACGTCCGTTATCACGATCGGCCAGCCTACCATTTCCAAGGATGACAATACCTTGATCTTTGCCAGCAACATGTCCGGAGGTCAAGGTGGCAAGGATCTGTGGATGGTGAAGCTCGACCGCAAAGGAATGCCTGACGGCGCCGCGACCAACTTGGGCAAGGATATCAATACCGCAAAGGACGAAATGTTCCCCTTCCTGCGGGACGATGGCAACTTGTACTTCTCCAGCAACGGTTATCCAGGCATGGGCGGGCTGGACATCTTCATGGCCGAGAAGACCGGCGACAACACATGGGGACATGTGGAGAATATGAAGTCCCCGATGAACAGTAGCTACGACGACTTCAGCATCATCTTCGACGGTGATGAGAACCGTGGATTCTTCACCTCCAATCGTCCCGGCGGAAAGGGTGAGGATGATATCTGGCGCTTCTATGTGCCGGACATGCTCTTCGCCCTCCAAGGCAAGACGACGGACAAGGTAACTGGCGATCCGCTTCCTGATACCAAAGTGGAATTGGTGGGCACTGATGGCTCCAACTATTCCACGATGTCCGATGCCACGGGCACGTTCACTTTCGTGGAGAATGGTAAGGACCGCTACATCAAGGAGAACACCAGCTATACCGTTCGGGCCAGCCACGATGAATACTTGGTGGTGAATGACCAGATCACCACGGTGGGCCTGAAGGAGAGCACCACATTCGTGAAGGAATACCTGTTGCAACCGGTGGTGAACCAAGTTATCTCCATGCCGGAGGTGCTATTCGCTCTTGGAAGTGCTGAACTTCTACCTGCGGGTAAGGATTCGTTGCAAACCCTTTATCAAACGATGATCGACAACCCTACGATCATTATCGAGCTTGCCGCACATACGGATACCCGTGGAAGTGCCCCTTCCAACATGACGCTCTCACAGAACCGAGCACAGAGCTGTGTGAACTACCTTATCAGTAAAGGGGTCGACCCAGCCCGGATGGTAGCGAAGGGTTATGGTGAGACCCGTCCGAAGATCACTGACGCGGAGATCGCCAAGATGGCGACCAACGAGGAGAAGGAGGCCGCACACCAGAAGAACCGACGCGTGGAATTCAGCGTGAAGAGCTTCAACTACGTACCTAAGGCGGACGGGACCACACCCACCCCGGCCAACTAGCGCCAACCACAGAAGAAAGGGCAAACCCAATGTTGGGTGGCATTTGCGTTTTTGGACAATGGAGCCCAGGACAGATATTGGCAGCGTGGGGTAAGCAGCCGCCAGGAGGATGTCCATAAGGCCATCGTCGGCCTTGACAAGGGCCTCTTCCCCAAGGCGTTCTGCAAGGTGGTACCCGATGATCTCACTGGTGATCCCGCCCATTGTCTTATCATGCATGCGGATGGCGCAGGGACCAAAAGCTCCTTGGCCTATGCCTATTGGAAAGAGACCGGCGATCTAAGCGTTTGGCGCGGCATCGCGCAGGACGCGGTGGTGATGAATCTGGATGATCTGCTTTGCGTCGGGGCCACGGATAACATCCTGATCAGTAGCACTATCGGTCGTAATAGGCGATTGGTCCCAGGGGAGGTGATCGCCGCGATCATCGCGGGCACTGAGGAATTTCTTCAAAGAATGCGCGATCTGGGTATCGGCATACGCAGCACAGGCGGCGAGACGGCTGACGTGGGCGACCTGGTGCGCACCGCGATCGTGGACAGCACCGTGGTGTGCCGCATGCGTCGGGACGAAGTGATCGACAACGCCAACATCGCAGCCGGTGATGTGGTGGTAGGACTCGCCAGCTACTGACAGGCCAGTTATGATGACAGCTACAAC
>JBEPUG010000067.1:0-18199 GCA_041691695.1 Flavobacteriales bacterium | reverse complement strand
CTCGGCATCTTCCTGCTCATCTTCAGCCGCACGGCGGTGGTGGGCGCGCGGGCCATCAAGAACCTCTCGCTCATCGCACTGCTGTTGTTCTTCGAATTCCTCAATCTGCTGTTGCACCCGTTGCTGGACACCATCACCGATCACTCACCGCTGCTCATGCTGTTGGCCATGGTCTGCATCGCGGGCCTGCTGATCCCGCTGCACCACCGGATGGAACAGTTCATCACCAACATGCTGGTGAGCAAGAACAACCGCGTGCGCTTGGAAGCGGCAAAGCGGACGATCGAGGAGTTGGAGGGGAAAGGGTAGGTGCTCGCGGGGGATGGCGGGCCGCTCCGCAGATTGAAGACTGCGCGAGCTTCTGGGCGGTAGATCGACCCATATTCCCGATCTTCGGAACATGACCGATCGGTTCCATCGACAGTCCATCCGGTTGAAGGGGTATGATTACACCCGTGCCGGGGAGTATTACGTCACCGTGTGCACGCAGGACAGGATGCATCTGTTCGGTGAGGTGACGGACGAACGAATGATGTTGAACGCATTGGGAACGGTGGTGCAACGGTGTTGGGATGCCATCCCCGAACACATGCCCATGGTGGTGTTGGATGAATGCATCGTAATGCCCAACCACATGCACGGCATCATTGTGATCACGGGACAGGCGGATGTTCCACCCCCCGTAGGGGCGGGAAATTTCCCGCCCCTACGGGGGGTGGAACCGGATCCCACGGAACCACCACCTGATGATCCGGTGGGGGCGGGAAATTTCCCGCCCCCACCCATCGCCATCATGGTGAAGAATTCATTGGGCCACATCATGCAGACGTTCAAGGCCGCGGTATCGCGGCAGGTCTATCGCGATGGATTGTTGCCACGCGGAACGTCAGTGTGGCAACGGGGGTATTACGAACACATCATCCGCAACCAGGCCGAATGGATGCGCATCGCGGATTACATCCACGACAATCCTGCGAATTGGGAGAAGGACCGGTTCAACCGGTGATCCGGATCACACCTGCAGCACCCCCATATTAAACTCCTTCGTAGCCGAGCTCTGCGCCGCCGCCCCGATTCCTTGCGATGCATCATTCGATATCCTGTAGCGCGTCAGTTCCATAATGTCTGCGAGAAACCATGGTTTTGCATCGTTACCCAGATGCCCCAACATAACGAGATCAGCCCTATGCCGATAAGGATCCATCCGAAGATGCGCATGGGGATGAAAAAGAAACTGCTTTCGAAGTCGACTTTCACTCTTACCCCGTTGACTTGGGTGTATACCTCGCTCGTAAGGGTCGTCCAAATGCCTGAGATCAAGGCTCCGAGCCCAAACAGTATCCACAGACTGTAGTCAGCAGCGAACAGGCCACCCACATTCCGTTTCAGTAATCCGGAAATGAGAGCCGTCGTCAACACCGAGACACCGAAGTACACCGGTATTAGTATGCCTTTGTTCTTGTATACGAGCAGCATGTTCGTTCACACCTGCAACACCCCCATATTAAACTCCTTGATAGCCGGTGATTGCGCCGCCGCTTCGATCCCCATCGATATCCACTTCCGCGTTTCCAGCGGATCAATGATCGCATCCAGCCACAACCTGGCCGCCGCGTAGTAGGGCGAGGTGCTGTCCTCGTACTTCTTGCGGATCTTGTCCAGCAGTTCCTTCTCGTTCTCCGGCGTGATCGTTTCGCCGCGGCCTTTCAGCGCGCTCACTTCGATCTGGAGCATCACCTTGCTGGCCTGGTCGCCGCCCATCACGGCCACGTTGGCGCTGGGCCAGCCTACGATGAGGCGCGGGTCGTAGGCCTTGCCGCACATGGCGTAGTTGCCGGCGCCGTAGCTGTTGCCCACGATGATGGTGAACTTCGGCACCACGCTGTTGGCCACGGCGTTCACCATTTTCGCGCCGTCCTTGATGATGCCGCCCTGCTCGCTGCGGCTGCCGACCATGAAGCCGGTGACGTCCTGCAGGAAGACCAGCGGGATGTTCTTCTGATTGCAGTTGGCGATGAAGCGCGTGGCCTTGTCGGCGCTGTCGCTATAGATCACGCCGCCGAACTGCATCTCGCCCTTCTTGCTCTTCACCACTTTGCGCTGGTTGGCCACGATGCCCACGGCCCAACCGTCGATGCGCGCGTAGCCGGTGAGGATGCTCTGGCCGTAGCCCTCCTTGTACTCGGTGAATTCGCTGCCGTCCACCAGCCGCGCGATCAGCTCGCGCATGTCGTAGGGCTTGGTGCGCTCGGCGGGCAGGATGCCGTAGATCTCCTTCTGATCGGCCTTCGGTGCGATGGCTTTTTCGCGAGAGAAACCGGCATCCTTCGGCTTGCCGAGCTTGTCCACGATGGCGCGGATCTTTTTCAGGCATTCCGCATCATCCTTGCATTTGTAATCCACCACGCCGCTGATCTCGGTCTGCGTGGTGGCGCCGCCGAGGGTTTCGTTGTCGACGTCCTCGCCGATGGCGGCTTTGACGAGGTAGCTGCCGGCGAGGAAGATGCTGCCGGTCTTCTCCACGATGAGGGCCTCGTCGCTCATGATGGGCAGGTAGGCGCCACCGGCCACGCAGCTGCCCATGATGGCGGCGATCTGCGTGATGCCCATGGAGCTCATCACGGCGTTGTTGCGGAAGATCCGGCCGAAGTGCTCCTTGTCGGGGAAGATCTCGTCCTGCATGGGCAGGAACACGCCGGCGCTGTCCACGAGGTAGATGATGGGCAGGCGGTTCTCGATGGCGATCTCCTGTGCGCGGAGGTTCTTCTTGCCCGTCATGGGGAACCACGCGCCGGCCTTCACGGTGGCGTCGTTGGCCACCACGATGCACTGGCGCTTGCTGGCGTAGCCGATCACCACCACCACGCCTGCGCTGGGCGCGCCGCCATGTTCGGCGTACATGCCGTCCGCGGCGAAGGCGCCGATCTCGATGCGTGGGCTCTTGGGGTCCAGCAGCGCGTCGATGCGCTCGCGGGCGGTCATCTTGCCTTGCGCGTGCTGCTTGGCGATGCGCTTCTCCCCGCCGCCCTCGTAGATCTTGTGCAGGCGCTTGTTCAGCGCGGAGACGGCGAGCTTGTTGTGGTCCTCGTTCTTGGAGGCTTCGATGTCGATCTTGTCTGCCATTGGGCTAAAAGTACGGGCGTGGTTTTTCACCGCAACGACGCGACGGACGCAACGGGTTCGCAACGTGTGATTGATGATGGGTAGTTGGGCGTGCCCCTCGCAAAGCCTCGGTTCGGGCCAACGCTTCAAGTCCTCGGCCGGTCCGGCCTTGAGCCGGGAACCGGCCTCCGGGCTTTCCGCACATGTCCCTCACGCGGGCCGGAAGTTGGGGACACGTTCCCAGATCTACCATCGGAACTCCGTTCTGGCCATTTTCAGCGGGCCGGCACAACATGACTTTTGCCCCGTCAACAAACCCCGTTAACCAAACGACAATGACAAAAACGACGATCGCGATGGCGACCACCATCACTGCACTGTTTTTAACCCTCACCTCAATGACCATGAACACGAAAAAAGAAACTGGAGCCTACTTGCAGATCACGCTGAACATTAAACCCGAAGACCGCGCACTGGCCGGTGCCGTGTACGCCAAATACAAAGCGCCCTTCCTGTCCACCATTCCGGGCGCTACCTCGAAAGAGTTGCTCATCCGCGCGGAGGATGTGCAAGTGTTGCACGGCTTCGAGAATGAAGCGGAAGCGAACGCCTACCTCACGTCGCCCTTGTTCGAGAACGATGTAGTGCGTGAGCTGAAGCCCTATCTCCAAAGCGCGCCGGAGATCAGGATCTACGCGGTTCCCGCGAACTAGAACAGAATGCCTGCAGATGAATAAGCGGCGCTTGCCTGGTGGGCAGGTGCCGCTTTGTTTCTTTCAGTTCATGAACCGACTGAGCGCGAAGCCTGAACAGCTTGTCTGGTTCAAGCATCAACAGAAGGAGAAGGTCCTTAAAGCGCATCTTTGTCCGAAGCGATGAAAAGCAAGCGCGATCAACTGGAGGAATTCCATTTGCACAAAGGCCAAGTTGATGCTCGGCAGTTTGACGTGTTCGATCTGGGTGGATACCTGCGTGCCAATGCTGCACATGCCTGTACCCCGCATTCCCACAGCTACTATCAATTGATCTGGTTCAAGTCCGGCGGTGGCACGCACTACATCGATACCGGGTCGTTTGCCATCAAGCCGGATATGTTGTTCATGGTTGCGAAGGGACAGGTCCACTGGTTCGAGCCCGGACTGGAGCATGCCGGAGTTCTGGTTCATTTCAACGGATCCTTCATTTTGCACAATGAGCGGGATATTGAGCTTCTGTTGAAATACGATCTGTTCAACAATGCGGATGAACCCTTTTTGGAGGTGCCCGCGACCTTGCGGCCTTTACTTCAGGCTTACATGGATCAGATCGCGGAGGAGGTTGGGAATCATGGCCGATTCGGAAACGAGGCCATTCTATCGCATGTGCTTTGCGCTATGCTGGTAAGGATCGAACGTGAAAAGCGCAGTTCCCGCTCGAAGGCCGGCGATCCGGAGACGGGCAGTTCAACTTTTACGCGTTTCCGAGCATTGTTGGAAGAGCGTTTCCGCAGTGAACGTGGAGTTGCCCATTATGCGGATGAACTCTGCCTGTCGCGAAAGACCTTGAACAACATCGTGAAGCAGGAAACCGGACGCACAGTATCCCACACTATCGACGATAGGGTGCTCCTTGAAGCGCAGCGGCAGTTGATGCACACCGGTGCGAACGTGAACGAGATCGGGTATGATCTGGGATTTGAGGACCCTTCCTATTTCGTCAAGTTCTTCAAGAAACTTGCAGGGCGCACGCCATCCGAGTTCCGCAGGAAGGCGCTCAATAATTAGCCACGACTACTGGATCATTTCCCTCTCAGGGTCTCCGCTTCGCGAGCTTGTGTATGATCATTTAGCCAGCTGCTCCGCTGCCTAGCGTTCAGCCCCCCCCGGTCTGCCCTGCGAGTGTGAATGCACCTCCGAACAAGTGCACGCGATATGGGAGTATAGGAAAGGATATTAGCACACCGGTATTCTCAGTCGCCGTAGCAGCCGAACGCCTTGAAGACCTTTCCCTCGGCATTCAACATCAGCATCTCCACGGCTTTTCGGTTGTTCACCGACCGGTAGCTGATCGCGAGGGCATTCACGCAGGCGTAGACTTCCTCCAGGACAAAGTGAAGGTCCGGATAGGCTTGAAGGGCTTTCCGCCAGTAGCCGCCAATGGCATCCTTTCCCTTGAGCGTGCCCGTGGATTCGTTCATGAGGCTCACGATGTAGGGCGTGGTCATCTCGAAGTCATCCGTGTAGTGCGCGAGAATGGCATCCATGTCATGCTTGTTCCATGCGTCGATCCAAGTCTGCGCGATGTGGTCGGCCTCCGGTTTGGTCATTGGGGTAAGTGTTTGTGAGGGCGAAATTATTATACCTGAGCTGGTCGGCATTGATCGGCCTACTTTCGCCGCGCTGATGATCCCCGGCTTCACAACCGGGGTTAAAAGGGAACCAGGTGTGAATCCTGGGCTTTTCCTGAAGCTGTAAGTCTGAATACCGATCCGGCATTATGCCACTGCCCCGCATCGCGGGATGGGAAGGCGCCGGGGAGGCAGACGAGTCAGAAGACCTGTCACCGGCACATAGGGACGTTTGCTTTCAGGATGAAAGGCAAGCCCGGCAGGTGATGCGGCGCCGCACACGTGCATGGCTCTTTTTCCTGAAGGTGTTTTTGCAGGCTACAAAAAACACACGATCAGGATGAACTCTTTTCGACACGTTTTCCTTTTTCTCTCCGCGCTGGCCGGGATCTCCGCGCACGCGCAATTCAACACGGCCGACGTGCAGTACTGGATCGGCACCGGCACGGACAGCACCATCCTCGTGGTGGATTTCCAGGACGGCACCGCCGATGCCAGTTATGCGTGGGGCTATGTACATGATGGCGGCACCGCTGCCGACATGCTAACGGCCATCACTGCGGCGGACGTGAACTTCACGGCGGAGATAACGAGCGGCTTTCTCAATACGGTCACCTACGGTAACCATGCCGGCGTAGGCGGAAGCCCGAACTTCTGGTCCACCTGGAGCGGATCCAGCCTCGCCACGCTCACCTCCGACGGCGGCATCGCGGCCAACTTGGGTAACCACGATTGGTACGGCTGTTCCTACACAGATTTCAGTCCGGCGTTGGCACCAACGGAGCCGATCGCTGCATTCGATCCCTACCATTTCACGGCGAATGACGTGACCTATTGGTCGGGTAGCGGCCCGGATTCAACGGTGCTCGTCATCGATTTTCAGGATGGCACCGGCACGTCCTCTTTTGCATGGGGCTACTTGCATGCTGCTGGTACCACGGCAGCAACGATGCTGAACGACATCGCCGCATCCGACGCCGCATTGAGCGCTACGATCACGGGTGGCTTCCTGATGGACATGACCTACGGATCGCATACAGGTCTCGGCGGCAGTCCGAATTATTGGTCAACATGGAGCGGCACGAACCTCGGCAACTGGCATATGTGCACCGGGGTGGACACCACCTTGGGCAATGGCGATCTGTTCGGTTGTTCCTACACCGATTACAATCCCGCGTTGCGCCCGGGATATCCTGATGCAGCGGAACACATCACCGGCATCGCCGCGCATGTTGCGGCTCCATCTTTCCAAGCATGGCCTTTGCCCGCAACGGATGTGTTGCATGTGACGACAAGCGCGACGGGTCAACAAGCGGTCACCGCTACGAGCCTCGCTGGCCAGCGTGTGTACCACGGCAACCTCAACGGTGGAGCGGGCACGATCGACGTGAACGCATGGGCACCCGGCCTATATCTGTTGCAGGTGGGCGAAGCCAAACGCATGATCGCCGTCCAGTAGTTGAACGCGTCGCGCGGGAGCAACAGATCGCTTTCCGCGCGACGCATGACCATCGAGCGATGACACGCGCCGCATCACTATTGCTAATACTGCTTATCCTGGCAGCGAGCGCGGCGCGTGCACATTCGCTGGCGGACACCATCGCCTTGGGACAGGTTGAAATCAACGCGACCCGGCTGGCGGAATTTTCCTCCGGCACCAAGGTGCAGCAGATCGACAGCGTGACCATGGCGCGTTACCGCTGGAGTGATCTTGGTGAACTACTGAGCGATGAGACGCCGATCTTCATCAAGTCATACGGATCGGGCAGCTTGGCCACTACGTCGTTCCGTGGCGGCAGCGCGAACCACACGGCGATACTGTGGAACGGCTTTAACATCGGCAGCCCGATGAACGGGATGATCGACCTTTCGCTGATCCCGGTGTCGATCGCCAACAGCGTCAGCATTCAGTACGGAGGCGCCAGCGCGCTATGGGGGAGTGGTGCCGTGGGTGGCTCGATCCATCTGAACAATATGCCGGAGTTCGGTCGCGGGCTCACGGTGGATGTTGGTGCCTCCTTCGGCAGTTTCGGTGAGCTCCGACAGCAAGCACGCGTGGAGATGGGACAGGGGAAGTGGATCTCGTCCATCGCCGTGTACAACGCGATAGCGCATAACGACTTCGATTTCTACAACACAGAACAGCGAGGCGCACCGCTGCAACAGCAGCAGAACGCTGAGTTCAAGCAGCAGGGTCTTCTTGCTGAGGAGTACTACCGCATCAATGGGAAGCAGCGGATCAACCTGCGCTTCTGGTATGAGAACAGCGATCGCGAAGTGCCGCCGACGATGGTGCAGGAGACGAGCAGCGCCGAGCAGCAGGACGAGAGCTATCGTGCCACTGCGGAATGGCAGCATCTCAGTGCGAGCGTGAAGACCGTTGTGCGTGCGGCCTACTTCGATGAGCAGCTGAGTTGGTATGCGTCGGAGTTGGATCCCGCAGCGCTCAATCATTCGTGCACTGCGATCGCGGAGGCCGAGTCGAGCATCCGTTTGGACAGAGGGCAACTCATCAACGTCGGCATCAACAACACATACGCGCTGGCCTTTTCCGACGGCTTTCCGGATGAACAGCACCAAGAGCGCGCGGCCGCCTTCGCCTCGTATCAACTGGATTCGCGTAACAGTTTATCGAAGACCACGCTGTCCGCTCGACAGGAACTGGTTGCTGGGAAGCTTGCACCGCTGACGGGTTCGCTGGGGAGTGATTACAAGCTGAACGGATGGCTCACGGCAAAGGCGAACGTGGCGCGCGTGTACCGCATCCCCACCTTCAATGATCTCTTCTGGAAGCCGGGCGGAAATCCGGATCTACTCCCCGAGAGCGGCTACAGCGGTGAAGCGGGTCTCGCTGTGGATCATGAACTCGCGGGATCGACCGCGCGCTTCATCGGTGATGTCACGGGCTACAGTCGCACCATGGACAATTGGATCATCTGGCTGCCGGGCGCTTCGTACTGGACTCCGATGAACATCATGAACGTGTGGAGTCGCGGTATCGAAGCGCATGCCGCGGTCGCTATGCACGTGGAGCAGGCGATGATCAAGCTTGGTGTGATGACCAACTACGTCCTTTCCACCAACCAGGTCGCGAAGTCCGCGAACGACGCCAGCGTGGACAAGCAGTTGATCTACGTACCCGCGTATAGTGGCAACGGGAAACTCAGCCTGATCTACAAGGATCTCATCGCGACCTTCGGGATGAACTACACCGGCTATCGCTTCACCAGCACGGACAACGCCGAATACCTCGAGCCCTATTGGCTGGCGAACGCGTCCATCGCCTACAAGCTGCCGTTGCGCGGTGCGAATGAGATCAGCCTTTTGGCACAAGGCTTCAACCTCTTCGACGAGCAATACCAAGTGATGCTTGGTCGGCCGATGCCCTTGGTGAATTTCCAGTTCGGCATCAGCCTTCGCTTCAACCGGCCACAGCCAACTACACCCAAGGATACTGATCGCCATGCACACTAGGCTATTTCTTCCGCTACCTCTTCTTGCTGCTTTCGTGTTGCTTCCTTCCTGCAAAAAGGACAAGCCTGAACCTGCGGCCGATCAACCCGTGGTAGTCGGTGCCACCGGCGGTGTGTATATCGCCAACGAAGGCAACTTCCAATTCGGCAACTCGAAGGTGAGCTACTACAACATCGCATCCGGCAGCGCGGTGGAAGATCTCTACCAACCCGCTAACGGCGTGGCGCTCGGTGATGTGTGCCAGTCCATGAGTCTCTTCAACGGCAAGGGTTATGTGGTGGTGAACAACTCGGGCAAAGTGGTGGTGGTGGATCCTTCCTCCTTTGTGGCCACCGCGACGATCACCGGTTTCAACTCACCGCGCTACTTCCTGCCAGTAAGCAACAGCAAGGCCTACGTCACGGACATCCATGCGAACGGCATCGCGGTGGTGAACCTCTCAACGAACACGATCACGGGAAGCATCCATTGCCCGGGCTGGACGGAGGAATTGGTGCTCGCCTATGGTAAGGCCTACGTGACGAATGAGACTCGCGACAAGGTCTATGTGATCGACACAAGCAACGATCAGATCACCGACAGCATCACGGTCAGCATGGGCGGCAATTCCATTGTTGCCGATGCCAACGGCAAGCTCTGGGTGATGTGCAGCAGTGCGTCGTCCAAACTCTATCGCATCGATCCGGTCAGCATGCAAGTGGAAGAATTATACACTTTCCCCAACTCCAGCGACAGCCCGTGGCGTTTGAACATCAATAGCGGCAGCGACACTCTGTACTATCTAAACAAGGATGTCTACCGTATGCCTATTAGCGCGAGCGCGCTGCCTGGGAGTCCATTCGTCGCTACGGATGGCAGGAACCTCTACGGCATCGGCGTCGAGCCGAACAGCGGCGTGGTCTATGTTGCGGATGCGATAGACTACGTGCAACGCGGGACGGTCTATCGCTACAAGGCCGATGGTAGCTTGATCAACTCTTTCCAGGCCGGTATCATTCCGGGCGAGTTCTGTTTTCAGTGAGCGCACTGATCCCGCTATGTTCGATGCTGTCCTTGGCTAGGACAATTCCCGCCGTGATCTTCCGGTGATCAAGATGGCCGGCAGCAAAGTGAGAATCTCGATCTAACACCGCATCGCCTGCAGGCCGATGATCGACAGCCCCAGCAGGATCGCCAGTAGCATCATGTTCTTGTAATAGCTCCCTGCGGAACCCAAGCGAAGCATGGACCACATACGGCCCAAGCCTGCAAAAGCAACAATGATCCCGAGGAAATAGAGGAGGGTATGATGTTGATCGATCGTATAGATCACCCACGTAAGTAGGAAGCCCATGCCGAAGTAGATGACGCTGGTGAAGCGGAAGAGATTGTCCAACTCGCGCGCCGGTGTGTGGTCCTTCGGCAGGAAGGCCATTGCGCCTTTATTAAGGAGATTGAGGCCGCCGAGAAAGCAAATGGCGGCAACGGGTCCGAAGATGATCTGAATGGCGATCGTCATGAACTGCACGGTTGGTGGAACCGCGCAAGTAGCAGGACGCAGATAGGGCTCAACCCTTCTTCACGCGCACGGCGTTCATACCCTTAGGGCCGCGCTCCAATTCGAAGCTCACCTTGTTGCCTTCGCTGATCTCGTCCAGCATGCCGCTGATGTGCACGAAGTAACGCTCGTGCGAGCCGATCTCATTGATGAAGCCAAAGCCTTTCGAGGTGTCGAAGAAATCCACCACACCGACGTGTACCGGATCAACGTCCACCTTCTCGCGTTTTGGCACGCCGAGTTCGATCTCACTGGCATCGATCTCAATACGCTTGGTGGGGTCGGGTGGAGTGGCCGTCAATTGTCCGTTCTCATCCACATAGGCCATCATCTCATCCAAGCCGCTACCGCCAGCATTCGCTTTGCGCTCTTCCTTCTTACGCTGCTTCTCCTGCTTCTTCTGCAGCCGTTTCTTTTCCTTTTCGCGCTTTTCGAATGTTGCCATGTAGTTGTGTTGGTTCGGATGCGCCCCGTCGTGGATGTGTTCCAAGGTCGGGGCGGTGTTCAAGCGCGAAGGTACGCGATAGTGAGCGTTTCCAGCGGTCGCAGTGATGCGATCAATACGGTCCGACCAACAGCAGTGATCCCAACGGTTTCTTCACACGCCACATCCGAAGACATTTGTCTGTCGCGCAGAAATGATGCAGCGACAAATGCCTTTTGCCTCTTTTGGGACATATCCCGAGAAGTAGGTGAATGAGAAAGGGCCACCATCATGGAGGCCCTTTCCTATTGATCTGAATACTGCGCTCACTGCTTCATGAAACGAGCATGCTGTTCATTTCCGCCCTTCGCATCCGTGGCCACCAAAGTATAGCTGCCGGTAGCGAGTTTGGTGATATCCAATTGGTGGACCATGTCCTTTTCCATTACCACAGTACCCACCATGTCATAGACCTTCACATGCACTGGCGCGTCTGTGGACGTGCTGATGTAGAGGGTGGTGCTTGCAGGGTTCGGGTAGATGGCAAAACCAGTGGTGCCAGCGATCTCGTCTACGCCGACGTTCTCGACACAATCACAAGACTGACTCCAAATACCGCCGAAGCCATTAACTCCGGTACAGACAGTTCCTGGCAACGCCGGTCCACCTGCTACGCCTTCACAATCGATGATCGGGTCCGCTACGCAAACACAAGTTGCGCTCCACACGCCAGCGAGGCTATCTGTGGTTACGCAGGCGGTTCCAGGCAGAGCTGGTCCGTTGACCACCCCTTCGCAGTCCAATGTGCCAGTTGCCACTTCTATGGTATAATCCTCAGCTTGGCCATAGTTATACGTGGCACAGGGATCAGTGGGCGATACGTTGTAATTCTTCACCACCCGCATGCGACTGGTGCCGACCACTGCATCCACAGGCACTGTCACGTCGGCGGTCGCAGGTGTAGTGCAAACGTCGTTTGTTAAGCTACCTATCGGAACCACGGTCTCCCACGTCCCATTACCGTCCCAGTCAAAGAAAGCGGTGATGTAGGTGGTAAAGCTGCCGTTGGTATTGCCAGTGGCAGAGAAGGTGTATGTGTTCCCAGGTACGACATGGCCAACAATTGCTGAGAAGTCTTCCAGCGCCGGGCTTCCATCTATCTCACTTGGGCTATCGTTGTTGATGTCCGCAAATGTCACGTTGCAGATCGGTTCCACATCGGTTATAAAGTTGATGGTGGTGCAATAACACTCGTTGTACGGGGCAATGGCCACGCTAAGCGGAGTGCTAATAGCGGTGTCACCAGTGGAGCAGATCATCAACACGCGATACGAGGTCTCTACCGTTTGGGTGGCGCTGTATACCGCGGTGGTGTCGACACCAAGAGCGTCGGTCCATGTGGAACCGTCCGTGGAGGTCTGCCATTGGTAGGAGATGCCTCCTTCGATGGACGGGTTCGCGATGGTCACATTGAATGGCACGTCTGCGCAGATCGTATCAGGGCCGACAGTGGCGCCTGGATCAGGCATACCCGAGCATTGGTCTTGCGCGATTACCGTGAAAGTGTAATCCTCGGTCTCACCGTTGGAGGTGCCACATGGCGTGGGTGTGCCCGTATAGGTATTCCGGATGCGCATCCGGTAATCGCCGGGAGCAGTGCCAGCCGGTACCGTAATGGTTCCTGTGTAGCTGGTCTGGTATGTGGTACCATCGAACATCAGTTCACCCGCGTCGTCGAAGTCGAAGTCATTGTTCCAGTCCACCCAAATGCGGAAGTGGAAAGTGTTGGTGCCACTGCCGAAGACCGCGTTGAAGGACATACTAGCGTTCACCGATTGGGTCACTGCCTGGCTTGTGAAATCACCATACCCTGTGGCTGAGTAACCGGTTCCGGTATTCGAAATGTTCGTGGACCCTCCGGTGGTGGAGAAGTCATTGATGTAGTAGGAGACATTGTTCCCCGCTGGCACGCAATACCCGGTCCCGAAACTGGTTGAAGAGGCCCAGCTGCTGAATGCGCTATTGCCACAATCGGTGCGCACGTAGAGCGTGTAGGTGTTGTTCGCGGCCAGAAGACCGGTACTCGCCGTAGTGATACCGGCACCGGTAGTGCCACTGTCGATCAGGCCGTTGGTACCGCTGCCGCCCGCCCCGCTGGTACGTACCTCCCACTCGTACCCATTGGTGGGCTCGGAGAGGCTGGCTGTCCAAGAAAGGTCAGCTGTGGTAAGGGTCACATTGGAGACCGCCAAGTTCGTTGGGGTCAAGCAGCTCGGTGCTTCGATCACCTCGAAGTCATCCACCAGGATGTCATTATAGAAAGCGCTACCCGCGGTGCTCGCAACAATGGTCAAGCGGAACTGGGCCGGACTTGGGATCGTGGAAGGTACTCCAGCTGTCAAGTTCACCCAGGCGGGGTTGTTCTGTGCGTAAGTGATCAGGTCCACCCACGCAGTGCCGTTGTAGGCCTGCACCTTCAAGGTGTTCAATGCTGCATCGTCGACATTGTTTGAAAGCACCCAAACGCTTACCAGCGCTTGCGTCAGCGGGCTGATGTCGATCATGGGCGAGGTGAGGGTGGGGATGGAGGTGCTATAAGAACCATCGAACCAAGCGAAGTAGCCCGTACCGCTCGTGTGGTCCACCGAGTTGGCTACACCATAATTCGGGCCTGTGCCTCCGCTGGCGCTGAAGAGCCATTGGGTGGTACCCGTGGCAGTATTGGTCCAGCAATTCGGGGTCGATAAGGCCCCATCGAAGGTCTCTGTGTAAGGAGCGATCGCTACTGTGCATTCCGTAGTGAAGCTGTAAGCGTCCGTCCAAGCGCTCAGGTCGGTACCACCGGTGCAAGAACCCTGTACGTATACCGCATATGTGGTTGCGGCATTCAACGGCGTGATGTTTATGGCAGGGGTACCTGAGGTTTCTGTGCCACTGGCAGCTAATCCCGTAGAGCCACTCCCGGCAGCACCACTGGAGCGTACCTCATAGTTATAGCTTCCCGAAGTATTATCCGTCCAACTTAGGTCGGCACTGGTAGCAGAAATGTTGCTTACCGTCACGGCAGTTGGGGGAATGCAGGTCGGGCTGATGGTCACCGAGATGTCGTCCAAGTAGAGATAGTACTGGTCGGCTATGGAATAGCACTTGAAACCGATGTAATATGTACCCGTGCTGCTCGGCGTGAAGTCCACGAAGGTGGAGTGGACCGTATTGTCATTGATCGTGGGGAAATTGGCCAAGGAATTGGTCATCGTCACAGCTGAAGCGGCGGTACCATAAGCCACGGACATGCTTTCAACGTAGGATGTTGAGTTGTTCCCATACTTGTAGCTAAGGCGATAGCTGGTGCCGGCGGTCAGCACAAGTCCCTTCGTATATAGCCAGCTGTTCATGATTGGGCTGCTGGCCGTGGTATAGCTCACCCGGGCTGAGTTTCCGGTCAATCCCGTTGGTGCTGTTGTAGTGGTCCATGGATTGCCGCTTATCGTTTCAATACTCATGCACACCGGGATGGCCGGTGTGGTGACCGCGTTGAAGTCCTCTGTGTAGGGTGGGGCTGCGGGTGTGCAGGGTTGCGCGCTTAGGGCGCTGCCCATTGCCAAGGTGGCGATGATCAGTGCGGACCGCCAAACACGTGCGTGCGTGGGCTTGCCCTTGTTGGTCTTACTTTCCTGTCGTATCATCTTGGGGGAGGGTTTGGTAACTGGTTTTGCATATCCTTCTGCGCTGGACATCACTTGCCTAATTTAGGAGTTCTTTCAATACAGCGGACAGATGCTGCAGTGGTCGTGGAACAAAAAAGCCTCCCGGATGGGGAGGCTTTTTTTTAAAGATTAGGCTGGGGTCACTGCTTCATGAAGCGGGCATGACGTTCATTTTCGCCCTTGGCATCGGTGGCCACCAAGGTGTAGCTGCCGGTAGCCAGTTTGGTGATATCCAACTGTTCCGCCATGTCCTTCTCCATCACCAGTGTGCCCATCATGTCATAGACCTTGATATGCACCGGCGTTTTGTTGGTCGTGCTGATGTAGAGGGTCGTGCTGGCGGGGTTCGGATAGATAGCAAAACCAGCGGTACCAGCGATCTCGTCCACGCCTACGTTCTCGACGCAGTCACAAGACTGACTCCAGATGCCGCCGAAGCCATTGGCCCCGGTGCAGGCAGTTCCTGGCAATGCCGGACCGCCTGCTACACCTTCACAATCCACGATGGCGTTCTCCACGCAAACACATGCATCGCTCCACACTCCAGCGAGGCCGTCCGTGCCCACGCAGGCGGTTCCCGGTAGGGCAGGTCCGTTGAACACCCCTTCACAATCGACTGTAGAAGATACCACTTGGAAAGTGTAGTCCTCAGCCTCTCCGGAGTTGGCGATGGCACCGCAAGCACTGGTGGGTGCAGAGTTCAAGTAGTTGCAGAGTATCCGCATGCGATAGTTTCCGTCAGGCGTTCCGGCCGGCACGGTGATGGTCCCGGTCTGGTCATATCCATACAAGGTCGTGACGAAAACCTGCTCTCCGGGATCATTGAAATCCAGGTCGTTGTTCCAATCCACCCAGATGGCCGTCCCCGCATCTCCGCCGAACATAGTGGTAGCGAAGTCCACCGAAAGTCCTGCGGTCTGGCTGACCACCATGGAGGTGTAGTTGCCATAGCCATTAGCATCGAATCCCGTAGCGTTGGAGATGTTGCTGATCCCTCCTGTGGTAACAAAGTTGGTGAAGTAGGTGCTGCTTGTACTGCTGAAGCTGATCGCGCAATAACCAGTATGGATGTCGGTCGGTCCTTCCCAGCTGCTGGTGTCGCCATCTCCGCAAATACTGCGTACATAGATGAAGTAGTCCGTGTCCGTGGTCAATCCGGTAGCTCCATCGTTGGTGACGCCTGCTGCCGTCGTTCCTGTGGATTGCAGACCCACGGAACCGCTCCCGGCATTTCCATTAGAGCGCACTTCCCACTGATAGCCATTGGCCGGCGCGGGGACTGGTGCGGTCCATGAGAAGTTCACACTTGCGGAGGTCACTGAGGTGGTGACGATGTCTGTTGGATGCACGCAACTGGGTGGCGAGGTCACTGTGATGGTGTAATCCTCGGCCTCACCATAAATGCTGCTGCCGCAAGAGGTTGGTGTTCCGATCTCCCCTTGGCGTATGCGCATGCGATAACTTCCTTCGGGGGTCCCAGCCGGAATGGTGATAGTACCGGTTGCGGTGCTCACATAGACGGTGCCGTCAAAGACCAGTTCGCCTGCATCGTCGAAATCGAAATCATTGTTCCAATCCACCCAGATGCGGGTATGGAAAGTATTGCCCACATAGTCGGCGGTGAAATTGAAGGACTCGCCCGCGTAGTTTGAGACGGTCTGTGCGGAGAAGTCTCCGTAGCCTCCAGTGGAGAGTCCACTGCCGCTGTTGTCGATGTTGGTACTACCTCCCGTGGTCACGAAGTCGTTGATATACCAAATTGTGCTGGTACCTGCGGGTATGCAGTAGCCCAAGTGGAATGTGACCGCAGGGGTCCAGTCGCTGAAAAGTCCACCGTCACAGGCCGAACGGACATAGACCGAGTAGTCAGCATTGGCAGCAAGGCCGCTGATGGTGATGGCAGGGCTTCCTGAGACCGGGGAACCGCTGGCCTCCAATCCGGTGAGCCCACTTCCTGCGGCACCACTGCTACGCACTTCATACTCGTAGCTGGCTGCTCCGACGTCTGTCCAAGAAATATCGAAACCGTTATCGGTAGGGTTGGTGATTGTAACGGAGATAGGAGCGACGCAGGCCAAAGCCACGCAATCACCGATGTCTGTTACTCCGACCACCCAGTTCGACGAAGCTCCATCCAACGCGAAGCCGGTCAAAGTGCCGTTGTTGGCATAGGCAGTTCCATCGTTGAGGGTGGTCTCCGCGGGGTTGGCCCCGTTGGCGATCCCTTGGTCGAACTGGTAGTACGCCACCAGTCCGGTCTCATTGCCACAGTAGGCCGTGTTCATATGGGACATGATGTTGGCGCCACTCACGGCGGTACTCCACACGCGGACCTCATCGATCTTGCCTGGGAAGTTGCGTCCGGTGCCATTTGACCAATCACCGACCGCTAAGCCTGTTCCGGTGGCGCCGATGTTGAACACGCCATAGAGGGCCATGATCTGCACGCCGTTCACATACATGCGCATGGAATCACCGTCATAGGTACCTGCCACGTATTGCCAAGTGTTCAGGGTAAGGGTGTTGGCCGGGGAGATCAGCTGGTGGAAACCTGCGCCGTCACCGAGATTGAAGTCCAGTTCTCCGCCGGCCCCGCAACGGAGCATGTAACCGGTGTTACCACCTTCGGAGTTGATGATGTTCGCCTGGTAGGTGTTCGCCTTCCACGCAGTGGGGTAGATCCACGCCTCCATGGTCACGGAATTACCGGTAATGGCCACAGAGGGGTTGTTGCCGCAATTCACGCGATCATCCACGCCATCAAAGCTCAGCGCGTTCTTTCCAAAGTCCGAGCAATCGTAGGTGATCGGGTCCAAGGCGATGGTGCAGGAATCGTCTGTGGTATGCACCACGGAAATATTGACAGTGGAGAGGTTCGGGAAAGGCCCCACGGTGTAGTCTCCGGTGGCGGTGATGCCGGTCTGTCCGCCAGGGTTGCCGGTGTAGTCGCTCATGATGTCCACGCTCGTGGCATCACCTAGGCTTGTGAGGTTCACATGAACGAAATACTGGCTGTTCGCACAATCGGGAGCCACGTAGTACGATGCCACAGGAGAGTAGCAAGCCGGGGTCAGGGTAAGAGAAATGTCGTCGAGTAGCAGATAGTACTGGTTATTCACCGAGTAGCACTTGAAGCCAATGTAGAACACTCCCGAACTCGAAGGAGTGAAGTTCACGGTGTCGATGTGCAAAGTATTGTCGTTTATCGTGGGGTGATCCTGCAGGAGATCGACCATGCCTGCTTCGCTCGCACTGGTGCCATAGGACACTGACATGGACTCGGTATAGGAGGTGCTATTATTCCCATACTTGTAGATGAGCTGGTAGGAAACGCCTGCGTTCAAGTTCAGGCCTGCGGTATACAGCCAAGAATCCATGGGCGGCGCACCTGAATTGGTATAGGATACCCGAGCGGTCGGGGAGGTCATTCCGGGCAACGTGCTTGTGCTGCTTGTCCATGGATTCCCACTAATGGTCTGGATGCTCATGCAATTCGGTATGGCAGGGACGGTGACGGAGCTTAAGTCTTCGTAGTAAGGAATGTCCGATGCGGTGCAGAGGGTGTTGAAGGCTGTGCCGGATGTCCATACGCTGAAATCGCCACTACCGCAGTCAGCGCGCACGTATAG
>JBEPUG010000066.1:0-18353 GCA_041691695.1 Flavobacteriales bacterium | reverse complement strand
GCTGTGATCATCGACACCGCCGGCCGCCTCGCGGTGGATACGGCGATGATGGACGAGATCGCGGCGATCAAAAAGGCCATCAGTCCGCAGGAGACGCTCTTCGTGGTGGACGCGATGACCGGCCAGGACGCGGTGAACACGGCGAAGGCCTTCAACGAGCGGCTCAATATCGACGGTGTGGTGCTGACGAAGCTGGACGGCGATACCCGCGGCGGCGCGGCGCTCACCATCCGCAGCGTGGTGGACAAGCCGATCAAGTTCATCGGCACGGGCGAGAAGATGGACGCGTTGGACGAATTCCATCCGGAGCGCATGGCGGGGCGCATCCTCGGCATGGGCGACGTGGTGAGCCTGGTAGAGAAAGCGCAGGAGCAGTTCGACGAGCAGCAGGCGCGGGCACTGCAGAAGAAGATCGCCAAGGACCAGTTCGGTTTCGATGATTTCCTGGAGCAGATCCAGCAGATCAAGAAGATGGGCAACATGAAGGACCTCATGGGCATGATCCCCGGCGTGGGCAAAGCGATGAAGAATCTTGACATCCCGGACGACGCCTTCAAGGGTATCGAGGCCATCATCCGCAGCATGACGCCCACGGAACGCAACACCCCGAGTGTGATCAACGGCAGTCGCCGCCAGCGCATCGCGGCGGGCAGCGGCACCAACGTGGCCGAGGTGAACAAGCTGATGAAGCAGTTCGACGAGACCCGCAAGATGATGAAGATGATGGGCGACAAGAGCAAGATGCAGGCGATGATGCAAAGGATGCAGCAGGCGCAGGGGATGCGGCGGTGATCGTCCCGCCAACGTCATAGCGAGGCCGCATTTGTGCCGAAGCGATCTTGTTCGAAGGCAAGTGCTTTGGCTTTTTGAGACCGGACCAGACCCGGGATCACGAAAGTGTGATCGGATGTTTTCTGATACGTATTGAATGATTATATTTGTCGTATAAGCATCACGGCCATGGATTCCAAGATCACCCTCAGCTTCGACGAGCAGGTCATCGCGCAGGCGAAGGCCTTTGCGGAAGCCAACAACATCAGCCTGTCGCGGCTCATCGAGTTCATGCTTAGCAAGGTCACCGATAAGCGCTACCGCAGCTTGGATGAATTGCCCGTGAGTGATTGGGTCAGCCAAGTGGCGGAAGGCGAAGCGACCTACGTCCGCAAGAACAGCGCGAAGAGCGTGAAGAAGGACTATCTCGAAAGCCGTCGCCACAAGTAATGTCGTGTTGCCGTTCTCGGGTCTCGACTCCGCTCGACCTGACACGCTCGAACTGACAACCGGTTTATACCCGGGACATGAAGATCTTCCTTGACGCCAACATCCTCGTGACGGTGCTCTGCAACGAGTATCCCCGTTTTTCGGAATGTGCCCGCGTGCTGAGTCTTACGGATGACACGCGCTTCGAGGTCTACACGTCGCCGCTGTGTTTGGCCATCGGAGCCTACTTCGCCGAGAAGAAGAACGGCAAGAAGCTGGCGAAGCAGAAGATCGCGCTGCTGGTGGAAAAGCTGAAGGTCACCACCATTGATGACTCGGCGGCCAAGCGCACCGTGGCGAACAAGAAGGTGGACGACTTTGAGGACGGCCTGCAGTATTACTCGGCCGTGGACGCGAAGTGCAGTTGCATCGTGACCTACGACAGGAATGACTTCCACTTTTCCGAGATGGAAGTGCTCGATGCGCGGGAGTTCCTGCTCAAGCATGCGGTTAAAACGAAGTAGTGGTCGAGGAAAAGTGGATCGTGACAGAGAACTTTGTCGGCCTGAACGCTCATCCATGGAAGACCTGACCGCTGACCAATTTGAATACTTGAAATTTCCCATCGGCAAATTCGTGCGGGGCACGAAGGCCGAAACGCCGGAGCGCGTCGCGGCTTGCATTGCGGCGATCGACGCGCTTCCGGAAAAGCTAGGTCAAGCGGTGAAAGGCTTAAGCGAAGCCCAATTGGACACGCCATACAGACCCGGCGGCTGGACCGTTCGGCAGGTGGTGCATCATTATTGCGACAGCCACATGAACGGGTTGGAGCGCTTCAAATGGGTGCTCACCGAGGGCTCGACGACGATCAAGGCCTATGACCAAGCGCTGTGGGCGGAGTTGGCGGATGCTCGCCGGATGCCTATCGCGCCCTCGCTGCAATTCCTCGCCGGCATGCATGCACGCTGGGTCTTCCTGATGTGCAGCCTCTCGATGGATGACCTCCAACTGGCCTTCGATTATCCGGACGGAAGTAGAACGGTGCCTTTGGCCGAGGCCTTGGAGATCTACGCCTGGCATTCCGCCCATCACGTGGCGCACATCACCCGGTTGAAGGAACGCGAAGGCTGGTAGCGGCGCATCCCATGCTTGGGGATCGCTCGAAAGTCTAATTTCAACGCCCCATGACCGAAGTGGATACCTACCGACTCCTCGACGGCAAGCGCGCCTCGAACGCCATCCGCGAGCAGATCAAGATCGAAGCGACGCTTGTGACCAAACACCGTGGACGCGCGCCGCATCTCGCTGCCGTACTGGTGGGTGATGACGGCCCCAGCCAGACCTATGTGGCCAGCAAGGTGAAGGCCTGTGAAAGCGTGGGCTTCAAAAGCACGTTGATCCGGAAACCGGCCAGCACCACGGAAGCGGAGTTATTGGAACTGGTCGCCTTGATGAACCTCGATGCCGACCTCGACGGATTCATTGTCCAGCTGCCCTTGCCTAAGCACATCGATGAGCAACGCATCACCTTGGCCATCGACCCGGCGAAAGATGTGGACGGCTTCCATCCGCAGAACCTCGGTCGCATGATGATCGGCCTGCCGTGCTACCTGCCTGCCACGCCGAACGGCATCGTCGAACTGCTGAAGTTCCACGGCATCGCCACGGAAGGCAAGCATTGCGTGGTGGTGGGACGAAGCAATATCGTGGGTACGCCGATCAGCATCCTGATGAGCCGCAATGCCGACCCCGGCAACTGCACCGTCACGCTTACGCACAGCCGAACGCAGGACCTTCCTTCCATCACACGCCAAGCGGACATCCTCATCGTGGCCATCGGCAAGATGGGCTTCATTACCGCCGATATGGTGAAGGAAGGCGCAGTGGTGGTGGACGTGGGCATTCAGAAAGTGCCGGACAGCTCGCGTAAAAGCGGCTATCGTTTCGTGGGCGATGTCAACTTCGGGGAAGTGGCACCCAAGTGCAGTTGGATCACCCCAGTGCCCGGGGGCGTAGGTCCGATGACGGTGACCAGCCTTTTGATGAATACGCTGAGGGCCGCACGCGCCTAGTTCAACGCACGGCCTTCAGCTATTCGTGTTCCGCAGTTACTCCGTGACTTCCAGCAGAAGAACATCTACCACCGGGGGTACAAATGATGCGAACGAGGTAGCTTCTTGTCGCGATCCGCTTCACTGACAGTCCGACCCGTTGAATGCTACGAGCGCGGACCTTCGACGCGTTCTCTGATACGCCGTCCTTCATGCCACGTCCCTAACTTGCGCCGTGCAATGAGCGAAGGGACATCAGCGGAAGCGGGCACGCCGGGGAAGGCCCCGGATCCAACTACGGAGGGCGGCACCACTGGCGATGCGCACGAGCATGATGGTGCAATGGACCTGCCGCAGCGCGGCCAGGTGACCCGGCGGATCTACTATCTCAGCTTGCAGGCGATCTTCAATGCCATCGTGATCGGCTTCATCGCCAAGGGCATGTTATTCCTGATCGACTTCGTAACGAACATCGCCTTTTATGGCCGCATTTCCAGTGTACCGGTCAGCCCCACGCTGGAGCATGTAGGGGCATGGGTCCTAGTGATCCCGATCATCGGTGCGCTACTCGTTGGGTTGATGGCCCGCTATGGTTCACCGAATATCCGCGGCCATGGCTTCCCAGAGACCATCGAGAAGATCCTCGTTTACAAGAGCCGCATCGCTCCGAAGATCACCATCCTCAAGCCCGTCTCGGCGGCCATTTCCATCGGAACAGGCGGCCCTTTCGGTGCGGAGGGACCGATCATCGCTACGGGCGGGGCCTTCGGCTCGCTCGTAGGCCAGATGATGCGCATTACAGCGAACGAGAGGAAGATCATGCTGGTGGCCGGTTCCTGCGCAGGTGTGGCCGCGATATTCGGAAGCCCCGTCGCAGGTATCCTCATGGCCATCGAGCTGTTGCTCTTCGAGTATTCTCCGCGCTCCATCATCCCCGTAGCGATATCCTGCACAAACGCGTCCGCTATGCACCTGCTTCTTTTCGGCAAGGAGCCGGTATTCGCAATGCCCTTCATTCCCGAGCCGTCAAGTTTGGCCTTGGTGGTCTATGTGATCATGGGGTTCCTGCTCGGTATTTCCGGGGCCTACGCCTCCAAAGGCGTGCATGCCGTGGAGGACTTCTTCGCGAAGCACTTCAAGAATATCCATTGGATGTGGTGGCCCGCCTTCGGAGCCGTGGCCGTGGGTATCATCGGCTACTTCGCTCCACGGACCATGGGCGTGGGTTATGACAATATCCGAATGTTGCTTTCGGGAAATGCTCCATTGTATGCCATACTGGCCCTGTCCTTCTTGAAGTTCATCTCTTGGGCGGTCTACCTCGGCAGCGGAACTTCCGGCTCCACCATGGCACCCTTGTTCACTATTGGAGGTGCACTGGGCGCGCTTCTTGGCGTAGTGACGTTGCATCTTTTCCCGGGTACCGAGGTCACTGTGGCCACTTGTGCGTTGATCGGCATGGCCGCCCTATTCGCCGGTGCCACACGCGCCTACCTCACGTCCATCGTCTTCGCCTTTGAGACCACCGGACAAGCGCACGGTCTGCTCCCCTTGATAGGAGCGTGCACGGCAGCCTACTTGGTCTCCTTCTTCCTGTTGAAGGGCGGGTCGCTCTACACGGAGAAGCTCGAACGCCTCGGCATCCATACGCCATCCGCCTTGGAGCCGGACATTCTCCAAAAGCTGCTGGTCCGCGATGTGCTGGAGGATGGGATACACGTGCTCAGCGACGGCATTACCATCGGGGAGGCCCGGCAGTGGATCAAGGAGCACGCGGCTGATGAAGGTGCTGTGTCCTTCGTGGTGGTGGACAAGGACAAGCGACTCATTGGGCTCGTACGCCGTAGGGACATCTTCGGAAAGCAGTTCGAGGATAGCGCCTCCATCCGGTCCATCGTTCTGAACGACAGCATTCAGATCTACCCTGGGAACGAATTGAGCTATGCCATCGAGATGATGGACAAATTTCAGACGAGCGTAGTTCCAGTGGTTCGACGCGGGAGCGACAAGGTGGTGGGGGTGCTGACCCACAAGGCCATTTTTGCGGCATACCGGCGTAGGCGCAATGAGGATGAGGTCTACCAAATGGACATATCCCTCAGGCGCCAAGGTATCCGGATAATTGAAAGCGGCCGGCAATTGCTGCGCTGGGACAGGGACAAGTATTGACCCGTGCACGGTAAGGCCCGAATGCCTTAATTGCGTGCCGAAAGCCAAGCGGCAATACTTGGCCGATCGATCATTTTCACCAACACACATGCACCGCCATGCACAAGTCCTTCTTTCTGCTTTCTGCCGTTCTTTTCCTTGCACCTTCCCTTCATGCCCAAACAAAGACCGATAAGGCCGATGTGAGCTGGGGGCCTGATCAGGACATGAAGAAGGACGGTGCCTTCAACTATGTGATCGACGACGATGGAGATGCCGTCTACCAATTGATGTCACGCAAACGTGACCTGTTCGTTCAGCGCATGGACCTCTCCCTCCATGTGGAATATCAGAAACAGTTGGACCTCCTACTGGACAAGAAAAAACTTTCGCTGGAGAAGATCCTGGTCACCCAAGGCAACATCGTGGTCTTCGCCAGTTTCTATGATAAGAAGCTCGATGAGAATCAGCTGTACACGGAAACGTATGACCAGAAGGACTTCGCGCCGGTGAAGCGATTGACCAAGATCGCGCGCATCCCTGCCGAAAAGGCCAGCAAGTCAGGTTCTTTCGACGTGAAGCTCTCGCCGGACAAGAGCAAAGTGCTGGTCTACATGGCCAAGCCCAATGAGAAGGATGAGGATCGCAATTTCGAGTTGCAGGTCTTCGATAATGACATGCAGCAGCTCTGGTCGAAAGAAATAACAATGCCCTATCCCAGCGATGAATTCTCGATGGACCAAGTGGAGGTGGACAATGACGGCAGCGTGGTGGGTCTCGGTAAGAAGTATGCCGAGAAGCAAGAAGCGAAGGAACTGAAACGGGCTGGCCAAGCGACCTATGAACACCACTTGCTCGTGCTCACCAAGGACGATGACGCCCCGCAGGATTTCCCTATCACCGTGCAGGGTAAATTCTTTCAGGACATGACCTTGAAAATGGGGACCACCGGCAACATCATCTGTGGCGGGCTTTTCAGCAACAAGGGAACCTGGAGTATCCGGGGCACATTCTTCCTGAGCCTGGATCGGCAGACGAAGAAGATCGTCCATGAAAGTTACAAGGACTTCAGCGACAACTTCATCACGCAATACATGACCGATAAGGAAGCTAAGAAGGCCTCGAAGAAGGCGGACAAGAAAGGGGAGGACCTGGAGTTGCCGGACTATGATCTGCACGAGATCATCCTGAAGAAGGACGGTGGTGCTGTGATGGTGGCTGAACAGTACAGCACGTACGTGACCTGTTACACGGATTCAAAGGGAAACTCACGCTGTGTCACGAATTACGTTTACAACGACATCATCGTGGTGAATATCGATGCCGAAGGCAATATCGAGTGGGCGTCGAAGGTTCCCAAACGTCAACTTAGCGTCAATGATGGTGGGATGTACAGCAGTTATGCGTTGGAGGTGAAGGGTGATAATATCTACTTTATTTTCAACGATTCCGGTAAGAACCTCTTCCTGAAGCCCGGCGACAAGATCGATCAGTTCGAGTTGAAAGGAAAAAATGCGCTGGTCGTACTGGCCACTGTTGACGGCGAAGGCGACGTTACGCGCGAAGCACTTTTCTCGCCAGAGAAGCGCGAAGTGATCTTGCGGCCGAAGGACTGCGTGGAACTCTCCGACGAGAAGATGATGGTCTACGCCAGCCGAAAGAAGGACTATCGCTTCGGCGAGATCGAATTCAAGTAGACGAAATACCACTAGTGAAAGGGCCCCCCGTCCGGGGTGGCCCTTTCATTTTAGGATCTGGCTATTGCTCGTCCGAGCTGACCCCGGTGATGATCTGGCCGGGAGCCACGAAATAAAAGCCGAAAATGCCACGCATGTTCTTCGGTACAGACCCGACCGGGACGCTGCCTTTAATGAGTTCTGCGTGCTTCTGCTCCACCGCTCGTCGGGTCGGAATCCGATCTGGAAGGCGCTCGGGTCGCTCAGCCACCGTTGGCCGATCGCTTGCGCAGGTCTGCCATCTTCAGCAGTGCCACCGCGCATTCCACTCCTTTGTTGCCATGGATGCCTCCGCTGCGGGCATAGGCTTGCTCCATGGTATCGTCGGTGAGCACGCAGAAGATCACGGGGCGGCCATTCTTGATGCCCACATCCATGATGCCATTGGCGGTGGCTTGGCAGACGAAGTCGAAGTGCGGGGTTTCGCCGCGCACCACGCTGCCAATGCAGATCACGCCGTCCAAGTGCTTCGAATCAAGGAGTAGTTGCGCACCCATGGCGAGCTCAAAGCTGCCCGGCACCCACTCCTCCGTGATGCTATTGAGTGCCACGCCGTGCTTCAGCAAAGTCTCCACCGCTCCATCACGAAGCGCTTGCGTCACCTCGCGATTCCATTCGCTCACCACCAGCCCCAAACGCAGACCGGTGCCCTTGGGGACACCGGCGGCGTTGTATTTTGAAAGATCGGCCGTGGCCATGATCCTAGCTCTGCAGCCCCTTGGCGCGCGCAGCGTACTTCTTGGCCGTGCCGGCGTCGGGAGATCCGGGATAGTCCGAAGCGATACGGTCGAAGCACTTCGCCGCATTCTTCCAATCCTTCTGATCCTGGTAGACGATACCGGCCTTCATCAGGAACATCGGCGTGGTGTAATCGCTCTTCACCAGGTCCGCGGCTTTCATGAATTGTTGCACCGCCTCCTCGGGACGGCCCAATTCCACGAGCACGTCGCCTTGGTTGCCCACGGCCATCACGCGCAGGATGTCATCGTCCATGTCCGCTTCCTTATAGAACTGGAGCGCGGCCTCGTAGTCGCCTTTCTGATGGTCGATCACCGCGATGTAGAACTTGGCGAGCTTACCCGTGGTGGTGTTGCCGTAATCATCGGCCACCTGGTTGAAACCAAGATAATTGCCGTCGCCATTGAGGGCCAGGTCCAGCGAATCGATCTCGAAGTAGTACTGCGCCTTCCAGATCATATCCTGCGCCTGCTTCTCATGCGGCTCCACGATGAACTTCTTATATCCGAGGATGCCGGCAACGATCACCAGCACAGCAACGACCGCGATAGTGACCGGCGTCTTGTTCTTCTCCAGGAACAGTTCGCTCCGGGTGTACATCTCGCCGATATCCAGGTCCTTGTTCTCGTGCGTGTCCTTCGCCATGTGGGAAGTGCGTTTTTTTAATGGTGCGCAAAAGTAGGTGTTCAGCCGGAACCCGCGCAGAGGGCGCGCCTATCTTTGAACGCCCCTATGAACGTCCAGCTCAGCCGCCTTTCCGTCCTGCAATTCCGCAACCATCGCGAGGCCGGATTGGAGCTCGGAAGTCAGGTGAATTGCCTTACTGGGCCTAACGGAACGGGCAAGACCAATCTGCTCGACGCCGTCCACTACCTGGCCATGTGCAAGAGCTATTTCGAGGCGCACGACCAGCACAACGTGCTCCATGGGGAGGAGTGGTTCATGGTTAAGTGCACCATGGAAACCCCGGATGGAGGGGATGAGCTTTCCTGCGCCGTCCGCAAGGGTCAACGCAAGGTTTTCACCCGGAACCACAAGGAATATGAGCGCTTGGCAGATCACGTGGGTCGCTATCCAGTGGTGATGATCACGCCGTACGATGGGCAATTGGTGCTGGATGGAAGCGAGGTGCGGCGCCGTTTTCTCGATGGCTTTATCGCGCAGTTCGATCGCGCCTATCTGGAATCCTTGATGCGCTACAACCGGGCCTTGGCGCAGCGCAACATGCTACTGAAGCAGATGGAAGGTCGCGCGACGCGGGATGACGTGGCCCCTTGGGACGAGCAATTGGTGGTGCACGGCGAGGCGGTGCATGCCGTGCGCACCGCCTTCATGGATGAGCTGATGCCGCTACTGATCCAGCATTACCAAGGCATCACGAGCGGACCGGAGCAAGTGGAGCTCACCTACAAGAGTGAACTGGAGGAAGCGGGCATGCGCGAGATCCTCGACCGCCAATGGCCGCGCGACCTAGCGGCGCAGCACACCACCGGCGGCACGCACAAGGACGACCTGTTGTTCAGCATCGACGGGCGTCCGTTGAAACGCTTCGGCAGCCAAGGCCAGCAAAAGACCTTCCTCATCGCCTTGAAACTTGCGCAGTTCGACCTCACGGCACAGCGCACGGACATCAAGCCATTGCTGCTGCTGGACGACATTTTTGACAAGATCGATCCCCAGCGCATGCGGCATCTGCTGGGCCTGCTCGGCGGCAATCGATTCGGTCAGGTCATCATCACGGACACTGACGCGCAACGCATGCACAAGGCGTTGGACGGCCTCGACCTCGACACGCGCTTCTTCCATCTCGACCACGAAGGCATCACGATGGACGCGAGCAACGCATCCGTGCAATCCGCATGAAACGCCGCAACGAACGCACCATGCAGCAGGCGATCGACGGATTGATCGACGCCTATGGCCTGCGGGAAAAGCTGGATGAACAGGCCGTGGCCAGCCTATGGGACGAACTGGCCGGCGGCATGGTAGCTAAGCACACGGTGGCCGTGAAGCTGCGGAAAGGCAAGCTCTTCATCAAGGTGGACAGCGCCCCGCTGCGGCAGGAGCTCACGTTTATGCGCGATGGACTCAAAGCCACGATCAACGGCCGGATCGGCCGGGTGATCGTGGAGGAGATCCACTTGGATTAGAGCTGGCTTAGTACTGCTCGCGGGCGGTGAAAAAGTACGCGCTTTCGATCGCGGCGTTCTCATCACTGTCACTGCCGTGAACGGCATTTTTCGCCTTGCTCTCCGCGAATTTTTTGCGGAGCGTGCCTTCAGCTGCTTCAGCAGGGTCGGTAGCGCCGATGAGCTTGCGGTAGTCCTCCACAGCGTTGGACTTCTCCAAGATCGCAGCGACGATCGGGCCGCTGGCCATGTAGTCCACCAACTCACCGTAGAACGGGCGCGCTTTGTGGACGGCATAGAAGACACCGGCCTCCTCGTGGGAAAGGCGGGTGTACTTCAAGGCCACCAAGCGGAAGCCGTTAGCGATGATCATGTCGAGGATCTTGCCGGCGTGGCCCGCGGCCATTGCCTCGGGCTTGATCATCGTGAAGGTTCTGTTGGTTGCCATGGTCGGTTTTTGAAAGCGGCCGCAAAAGTAATCGGTCCTCTGCTGCGGAAGAACATCGCGATACAATTCGGTTTTTTGAACCTCGGATCAACACGGATGGACACGGATCCTGGAGGAGGACTATCCCTGTAGTTCGCGCTTGACCTGCCATCCGGAGAATGGGTTATCCGTGTGCATCGGTGTTGATCCCATTATATCCGTGGTTCCCTCTTTACCTCCGTGGTTCTCCTCTTCCCCGAAGCGGTCGGCTACTTTTGCCGCCATGAATTTTCCTTCTGCTCCAGCCGAGACCGTCGCCGCCTTGGCCGAATTGCTCAAGACACCACGACGCGTTGCGATCGTCACGCACTACAATCCGGATGGTGATGCGCTTGGTAGCAGCCTCGGGTTGATGCATGTGCTGAAAGCTTTGGGGCATCAGGTGCAGGTCGTTTTGCCGAATGCGGCTCCGAAAAACCTGCACTGGATGCCGGGCCATGCGGAGACCACCAACGCAGATACTGCGAAGGATGCTTCCGAGAATGCGATCGCTGAAGCCGACGTGGTCTTCTGCCTGGACTTCAATCGCGCTGATCGTGTGAAGGGCTTGGAAGCCGCCGTGCGCGCGGCTTCCGTAAAGGTGCTCATTGATCACCACCAGGACCCGGACGTGGAGTTGTGTACCGTGCGCTTCAGCGATACCAAGGCCTCCAGCACCTGCCAGATGGTGTATGACGTCATCGCCATGTTGGACGAAGCGAAGCGGATCGACACGGATGCAGCGACCTGTCTCTACACGGGGATCCTCACCGATTCCGGCTCCTTCCGTTTTCCCAGCACCAGCGCGCATACCCTGCGTGTGGGCGCGGAGCTGCTGGAACGCGGTGCCGTGCCGCACATGATCCACGCGGCCATCATGGAGGACAGCGCCGAAAGCCGCTTGCGCCTGCTGGGCTTCTCGCTCTTTGAACGCATGCGTGTCTATCCTGAACTCGGCACCACGGTGATCGCCTTGTCCAAGGCCGATATCGAGCGATTCAACTATGCTCCCGGCGATACGGAAGGTCTGGTGAACTTCGGGCTGAGCATTCGCGGCATCCGCTTGTCGGCCTTCTTCGTGGAGCGCGCCGATGCGGTGAAGATCAGCCTGCGCTCCAAGGGAAAGCTGCCCGTTAACGAATTCCTCGGCGCGCATTTCCAAGGCGGCGGCCATGCCAACGCTTCCGGAGGCCAAACGACCGAGGCACTGGATGTCGCCGTAGAGCGTTTCATGAAGGAACTACCTGCCTTTTTGGAGAAGCATCCCGCATGAAGAACCCGTTGATCTTTGGCGTTCTGCTGTTGTGTGCCTGCGGTGAGGATCGCACACCTCCACCCGCCATCATCGGTGAGCGCACCGCACCGGTGGACACGCGTCTGATGGACGAGAACAAGAAGTTCGGTCAGCGCGAGGAGCTGAACATTCAAGCTTGGATCAAGCGCCAGGGCTTGCCAATGGTCTCCACGGGTACGGGCCTGCGCTACACGCTGGTGCGCGACTTGCCCGGCGACACGGCGCAACCCGGCCAACTCGCCGTGCTGAACTACTCGGTCTTCCTGCTGAACGGCGATACCTGCTACAGCTCCAAGCCGGGCGAACCGGCTGCGTTCCGCATCGAGCATTCCGATGTGGAGAGCGGCCTGCAGGAAGGGGTGCAGCATCTTTCCGTGGGGGACAGCGCTGTGCTGGTGATCCCTAGCGCTTTGGCCTTCGGGCTGATCGGCGATCGCGACAAGATCCCCATGCGCAGCCCGGTGGTCTATCATATTGGATTGGTAAAGTTGGAGAAATGAGCCGTGGGGCATTCGTTTGTCTGGTCCTTCTGCTTGCCGTGCTTTCCGGTTGCGAGCATCCGCCTTTGCGCGGGGGCAGCGAGATAGCGCAGGGCGTATGGTGGCGGTTGAATACGTTGGGCGATGGTGAGCATACGCCCGCGGACAGCGACAGTGTGTTCGTACGCGTGCGGATGGCGCGGCCGGACGATGCCCCGGGTTCAATGTTCAGCACAGAGCGCTGGTATGGTATGACCGGTGCAAAAGAGGCCAAGCTATTCCTTGGTCGCATGCATGAAGGAGATAGTGCCAGCGTGCTGATGGCCTCGAAGCAAGTGCCATGGACCGAACTGGGTGCGGCTGTCCCTCCGGCGGACAAGGACACAGGCCGCGTGTGCTTGGAACTCTCCCTCCTGCAAGTGCGTTCGCTGGCGCAATCCCGTGCGATCGCCGCCGAGTTATTGGCGATGCGCAGCGAGGATGATGAACAGCGAATCCTCTCCGATTTCCTCGCAACCTCCAATGATGATTGGAAGGAGTTCATGGGCGTGCGCTATGTGCTGGACAAGAGCCAGCACAAAGGACCGGTGATCCAGAGCGGCCAACTCATCACGCTGTCCTACATCGCCACCTTCCTGGACAACGGTAAGGTCTTCGACGACCAGCGCTCGGATGGCCGCTCGATCACCTTCCGCCTCGGCGACCCGGATCAAGTGATCAAAGGTTTGGAGATCGCTGCGCACGTCCTGCCGCAGAAGGGTGGGAGCGGGCGCTTCATCATACCGTCGGAACTGGCCTTCGGCCCTAAGGGGTCTTCATCGGGCATAGTGCCGCCATGGACGCCGTTGATGTACGATATCCGCGTGGTCTCCGTAGATCAAGCGGTAGCGTCGCCTTCTTCATAGCGTGCCTCTGACTTAGGACCGATGCGGCTTAGATGTCACCATCCGGGATCGCACCCGGCGGATTGAATAGCCCCCAATCATCCCACAGGTAAAAGGAACTCTGAAAGGTGGCCACCCATTCGGCGAACAAGGGCTGGAATTCCTTCACGGCTGTGCGAAGTAGGTTGAAGTGGTCTTCTTCCAAGTGACCGGAGATCTCCAGTCCGCGCAGGCAGACCACCAGTTCCCGGCAGGCGCGGCGCACCAACGCGGCGTTCTCCATTTGCAGATCGTACATGGTCAACCCGTATGCACCGGCGATCTTTCCGGGGATCAGGTAGGCGTGATCGAGCATTTCATCCTTGGTATCCGTCAACATGCGCTCCTCAAATTCAGCGCGCGACGAACTCTTGTCCTTCAGCTCGTCGGGCGCGGCCTCCACAAAGGCGATTGCCAGCATGCGGATATCCTCGGCCTTCTTGAACAAGGGCGTTTTTCATGACGGCCATGCGGCCATCGAACCCATCATCGTCTTCGTCGTCGTGCATCGCAAATGGATGTTGGTCCAGTGCGTGCAAGATCGTTAATCCGCCACCTTCTCGAACACCATGCGGTAGTGCTCGAACACTTCCTTCTCGAACACCTGCAGGTTGGGCTGGATGCGGTAGCGGCGCACCCACTTGCGGAAATCACTGCTGAAGAGCTTCGGCAGAAGGGTGCCGTAGAGCATGTACTTCTCCAAGTTGAATTTATTGAAGGCTTTGGTCCAGCGGTCGATGGTCTCAATGTAGTCCAAGCGACCGCTATCGATGGAGACGAGCTTGAAGTGCTCTTTCGCCGGTTCGATCATCCCTTCGCTTCCGTAGGGCAGCCAGGAGCCGGGGAAGACGTCGCAGACGAGGTCCATCAACTCCTCATTACTGTATTCGTGCTTCTTCTTGTACACGTTGGTCTGCCCGAATTTGATGTCCTCGAACTTTACCATGTTCGGGCCGAAGACCATGGTCTGGCAGTAGAAACGGCCTCCCACCGGGAGCAGGTCGCTGATCTGCTTGAAGTATGTCTTGTAGATCTCCTCTTGCTTGCCGGCCTTGTATTCTTCCACCGAGCAGAGGTGCTCCGGACTGCCCATCGCGGCCACCGCGTCGAACTTTCCGAAGGTATCACGCGTGATGTCCTTGGAGTTCATCTGGTGGACGTTCAAGCCGTTCTTCTTGCAGGCATCAGCCTGGCCCTGCGCTAGCACAACACCATAAGCATCTGCACCGTGCTCATCGAGGTAGTTCACAAAAGCGCCCCAGCCGCAGCCGATGTCCAGCACCTTGTCACCCTTCTTGATATTGAGGTGGTCCCAGATGAACTTGTGCTTTTTCTCTTGGGCCTGCTCCAGCGTTAGGCTGAAGTCTCCATCGAAGCGCGCACCGCTGTAGCCGCCTTTTTCTCCCAGGCTGAGCCGGAAGATCTTGTCCATGGTGGTGTAGTGCGCGTCGAGGTCCTTCTGGTCTGCCATGTGGGTAATTTTCGGTGGGCGAATGTAGGCGTTGGGGCAGGGTCAACAGATGTTTCGCCGGTGATACGGAATAGGTGAGAGGCGAATGGTCCGCCTGTCCGGATCCTGTTGCTGTTTTGCCACTATGGTCGGGACCGCTGACGGTTCTCCTTATCGATATTTGAACCAAGCCCCAAGGAACGGGTCGTACGGGGCGTAGACGGGCTTTCCGCTTTCCGGCAGATGCACCGTGATGTACACGAGTTCCCGGTCGATCAACGCCTGAAGTGCTTTGACCAGCGCGGCCGACGACCTCAACCCGTATTTCTGGATGAATGCGGCTCCTGTGGGCGTGTCCACTTCGCCTTCTCTGGAGATCGCCGCGAAGAGGTCCCATTGATACTGGGTCAATGCCCCGCGCAAAGTGGCCATGAAGGCGTCCTGCTCCCGCACGATGGCGAGCATGACATCCACTATGGTGGCCCGCCCCAACGGCCGCGCATCGCCGAACAGGCGGTTGAACAGCACTTGGACGTAGTAGGTGTGGCCCCGGCACCAGTCGTAGCAGAACAAGGCATCCTCCATTTTCAGCTTCCGTTTGTGCTGCTTCATCAACGTGAAGGCGAACTCGGCATAGGTCGTCCTGTCGATGCGTTCCAGCTGCACTTGGTCGGCGCTGCCGTAGAAGGGTTTTGCCGCGTTGTTGAAGAGGTCCAACAGGATGTGACGCTGGCTGCCACTGAAGATGCAGCGGACCTTGGTGCTGCGCTGGAGCTCGGTGCGCAGGAGCGCGTCCATCCGCATGTCCGGGAAGGTGCTGATCTGCTGGAACTCGTCGATAGCGAGGAAGATGGTCTTGTTCTGCTCGTTGAGGATGCGGAAGATCTCCCGCGTGGTGGCGGCGTCCTGTCTGCTGTTGCTGCGTTCCAAGGATATGCTCGGCTGGCCGGTGAGCTCGTCCATCGTTATCACGGGCCGCAGGGCGGAGAACCAGGTCATGGCGTTCTTCAGGAACTGCTTCGGCGTGGGGTTTAGCGCTTCGTGGACGGCGTTGAGTAGAATGGTGTTGAACTCGTGCGCGTCCCTTGCCGCATAGATGTCGGCGAACACGGACCGAGTGCCGCGCACCTTGTCCAGCGCATTGAAGACGTGGCGGATGAGGCCGGTCTTGCCGTAGCGCCGTGGACTGTACAGCATCACGTGCCGCCCGTTCCGCAAGGCGGAGGAGAGGGTTGCCGTCTCCAGGTCCCTGTCGCAGAACAGTGCGGGGGAGAGATAGGCGTTCACGCTGAAAGGGTTGTCCACGAGCATGCACCAAAGTTAACCCAATTGGTAAATAATAGTTAGTAACTAATACTTAGTAGCTATTAGTTACTAGCAAATAGGAGGAAGACCTATCGGCCGGGATCTCGGTGACGGGCCGTTCTCAATGATCGTGCTCGCCCGTCCCTTTCGTCAACTCGCTCAATAAGAAGTATGAGCCCTTCACCACGATCCGTGCTGCCGGATCCACGGGTTCCAACGGCGCCACTTCCGTATAGCCCAACTCGCTGGCACCGGTGCGCACCGCCACTTGCTTGAAGGTGCCTACCCCGCCCTCCGAGCCGGGGTTCGGCCGTTCTTCAATGAAGATGTAGTGCTCGTCGCCATTGCTCACCACGGCGTCGCTGGGCAGGCTCCACGCCTGTGTGCTGTCGGTCATGATCAACGCCTCGATGTACATGCCGGGCATCAGTTCCTCGCCATTATCGTCCAGCTTGGCATGGGCGATCACGGCCTGCTGGTCGAGCTCAAAGGCTTTGTTCACCGCGTAGATCGTGGCGGTATGTTGCCCCACAGGTTCACCGGCATGGCCGAAGACCACCTTCTGTCCGGCATGCACGCGCGACACGTCCTGTTCAAAAAGATTAAGGTCGATGTGCAGGCCACTGTTGTCCACCACGGTGAAGAGCGGGGTGTTCGGCTCCGCGAACTGGCCCAAGGTGATCGCGATGTGCTGCAGCGTTCCCGCAATAGGAGCGCGAACGGAGTAGGTTGAACTGATGTCCCCTGGTGAAAGGCGCGTTGGATCAGTGCCGAACAAACGCAGTTTTGCGCCCATACCGGCCTGTTTTGCGCGGGCCACATCCGCATCCGCCTGCGCGCGCTCCAAGGTCTTTGTGGCGGTGATCCGTTCATCGTGCAGGTCCTGCTGGCGTTTGAGGTCGGCACTCAGCGCGCGGAGGTTGGCGCTGGTCTCCAAATAATCCTGTTGCAGTTGCAGGAATTCCATGTTCTCCACGGTGGAGAGCACTTGTCCTTTGCTAATGGACTGCCCCTCGCGCACGGGGATGCTGCGTACCAAACCACCAGCCAGTACGCTCACTTGTGCGCTCTTGTCAGGAGGAAGGACCAAGCGACCATTTGCTTTCAGCGAAGTGCTGAGCCCGCGCTTTTCCATTTTACCGGTAACGAGCCCGATGGCCTTGATCTGGTCGGCGGTGAGCGTCACTTCGGCACCATGCGCGTCGGCGGGTTCCTGTGCGTGGTCCTCGGCAGCAGGAGTGCTTCCTCCGCCACAGGCGACCAAGGTGATGAGCATTAGTGTGGCGGCCCAAGGCATCCAGGTCCGCTTTGCGAGATCTTGATGGAACTCTGAGGGCGTCGCGGCAATGTCGCGGCATTCGATTATCTTATCATCTGATCGTCTGATCGTCTGATCCAAGCTTCCGTTCTTCATCTCCGTGTGCATTAAAGCCCCATCAGGGCATTGAGGTGGATCATGGTGAGCCCGAGTTCATACCGGATGCGCAGGTGCTCCGCATCGATGCGGCGGGCCTGGCCGATGCCTTGGATGAACTCGAGATAGCCCGCGTCGCCATTGAGATAAGCGCGTTGGGCATCGTTGCGTAATGTGGTGGCGAGCGCGGCACCGGAGTTTTCGTAGTAGGCCAAACTTTCGCGGAGCTGTGCCAGTCGGGCTTGCGTGCGGGCCAGTTCCATGGCGCGGCTGCGGCGCAGTTCCTCCAACTGCTGCTTCACTGCTTCACTATGCAGGCGCGCAGCCTTGGTGCGTGCGTACTGTCCGCCACCCGGTAAGGGGATCGACGTGCCAATGAGATAGCCGCCGAAAGGTGAAACGCCGTCGATGGTCTGGTAGAAGCCGCCGCCTTGCAGCGAAGGCGCCCATTGGCTGCGCTGCATTTTCCATTCCGCTTCGGCGAGCGAAGCCCGTTGCTTTCCTTGTTCCACCAAGGGATCGGTGCCGCTATCGGGGGCTGGTGCACGGGACAATGCATCCATCGCCGAAGTATCCGGTACGGCACCGCCCAAGGGACCGGTCCATTGCTCCAGCTCAGTGGCATAGATCGCGATGTCAGCCTGTGCTTTCCTCAGTTGCACATGGGCTTCGTCGGCGGTGCTTTGTGCGCTCACTTTCTCCAAGCGCCCGCTCTCGCCCGCTTCGAATTTGCGCACAGCGAATGCCGCAAGGGTGGAGTAAGAGCTGTCCATCATCTGCATCAGGTGCAGGTTCTCCATCCCCATGGCCCATTGCAGGTAGGTACCGGCCGCGCTCTCCTTCACCAGCGCACGAGTGCCCGCCCTTCCGGCCTCCGCCAAGCGGACACTTTCCTTCAGATAGTCCGCCCGCCGTGCGATGGCGGTAGGGAAGGGGATGCCTGTTGTCGCTTGGATGTTGATGTCGTGACCTCGCCTGAATAGCGTTGACAGGTTTTCAGTAGTTGATTTTCACTTTGTA
>JBEPUG010000065.1:0-18404 GCA_041691695.1 Flavobacteriales bacterium | reverse complement strand
GTTAGGGCTAAAGACCAAGCTCCACACTTCAGAATCCGGGATAACCAAGGGCGGGCTGCCATTCCGAGTTGGCCACCTTTACACCATTCTGCGCAACTACCTTTACCGTGGGCTGGTTCTCCACAAAGGCCAGGTCTTCGATGTGGACCCCTTCGCACCTACCAGTTTCCAGGTGGGGAATGGGCTGGTCGCTTACGTGACGAGCAGTGGAGCCTTTCGATGCTTCAAGGATGAACACGTGTGGAACATCGCCGATTTCGCGCCTGATCAATACTGGGTGAGGGACAGTGCGCTCGTTTTCACGGAGCAAGGCCGTTTCAAGACATTCGACAATGGTGCGGTGCAGACGATCGAGTCGGTGGTGCCCGACCATTGGGAGGTTTCCGGGAACACCATCGCCTACCTGGATGTCAGTGGTGTACTGATGCTCTATCGAAATGGCGTGCGGACCAAGGTGAGCACGGAAGTAGGCCTAAGGTCCTTCAACCTTTATCCTGGGGCGGTCTCTTACGTGAGCAATAGTGGCACCAGTAAGGTGTGGTGGCGCGGAAAGCTCTACGAGCACTACTGAGGATCGTTCGAAAGCGATATGGTGAACAACTCTAAAGCAGTGCGTTTCCCCTTCAAGGGTATGCTGCCCATCGGCCTCACCACAAAGCGGTCCGGCCGAAGGGAAAGTACATCGTAGAGGTCCTTGCTCATCAGGTTGTCCACGCCTAAGGCATTACAACTGGCCTGGATATGGGCGGCGGTGTTCACCACGTCACCACTGAAAATGGTCTGCCTCTTCAGCACCCCCACCTCGCCGGTGGTGACGCGCCCCACATGGAAACCCGCCTTGAATACCGGCTCGATGCCGTAGTGCTTCTGGTAATGCGCTGACCGTTGATGCAGCTTTGCACGAATGGCGAAGAAGCAGCGGATGCAACGGTCGTTCCGCACACCGCGTTCCAGGCCCCAGCTTACGCTGATCTCATCGCCGACATACTGGTAGATCTCTCCCTCGGAATAGACCACTGGATCGGTAATGTCATTGAACAGGTCATTGAGCAGCCGGAAGTAGCGCGTGTCCCCGATCCGTTCCGCCACTGAAGTACTTGAGCGCATGTCCAAGAACATGAAGATGCGCAGCTGTTGGCGCGGCTTGATAAATCGGCCAAGAAGATGAAGCGCGTTGCCCCCGCCGTATTGGTCATTGATCCGCAGCATCACCATGGTGCCGCCCATCAGCAGGGCCAAGTCGAGGAAGAGGACACCTGCATCCATCAAACTCCCTGGGCCAAAACCTTGCGTACCTGCGAATACGGTGATCCCCGCGGCGATGAAGGCGACCACGATGCCATAGGCCGGCAGCAGCCGGACATTCCGAAGCCGGTCGTGAAGGAAGAAAATGTAGCTGCCGCCAATCACAACCCCTCCGGCTACGGCCTTTAGCACATGTCGTAGCAATGTGTCCCCCAGGTCGGCGGCCAACCCATGTGCGGCCAGCATGCCGGTCTCATGGACGGTCGTGAAAGCTGCGAGCGCCACCCATGCCAGCGTTACACGCAAGGTGCGCCGGAGGCGTCTCCAGGATCTTGAAAGTGGTCGCGCCATAGGTTCGGTGATGTGCGAATGTATTCCGCCGTTGAAATAGCGGAAGGTCGATATGCCACCTTGTGTGTTGGTCGACCGTGCGTGATCTGCCGGAAGGCGGTTGGAACGTGACGCGGACTAAGGCTTGCCAAGATCGTCGAAATCCAGGTCGCTGAAGTTTGACGGACCATCGGAAGCGGATCCGTTTCCTTCCTGCGAGCCATCCGTGGCCTGTGATGCCGGTCCTGCCTCCCTTAAGCGTTCCAGTTCATCCAGAGTGTGCGTCAGGCCCTCCATGAACTTTTCGAAATCCTCCTTGTAGAGAAAGATCTTGTGCTTCTCATAGCTCGCCGATCCGTCCTCGTTGGTGTGTTTCTTGCTCTCTGTGATAGTGAGAAAGAGATCGTTGCCACGAGTGCTTCGCACATCAAAGAAGTAGGTCCGTTTCCCTGCACGCACCACCTTCGAATAGACATCCTCACGATCGTCCGCCATGCTTTCGCCGTTGCTTGGGCCATTCAAATATAGGATCCCGGCCAAGGGCGCCAAATGGAAAACGGCCTCGGCGACCCGCTACTGCTCCTCGGCCTCCTCCAGCAATTGCTCCTCGTACAGTTCGGCATAGATGCCACCCTGTTGGATCAATTCGTGGTGCTTCCCTTCCTCGGCCACGCGGCCATGATCCAGCACAATGATGTGGTCCGCGGCCTGCACCGCGCTGATGCGGTGGCTGATGATCACCGTGGTGCGGCCCATCATCACGCGTTCGAGGCCGGTGAGGATAGCCTCTTCCGTTGCGGTATCCACGGCGCTGAGCGGATCGTCGAAGAGGAGGATCTTCGGCTCACCGACCACTGCACGTGCAATGCTCACACGCTGCTTCTGGCCACCACTGAGGGTAACACCCCGTTCGCCCAGCATCGTCGCATATCCCTTTGGGAAGGCCCGGATGTCGTTATGCACCTGCGCCAAGCGGGCAGCGGCCTCCACGCGCTCCTGTAGATCAGTGCTTGGTTCCAAGCTGAAGGCGATGTTGTTGGTGATACTGTCACTGAAGAGGAAGACTTCCTGGGGCACTACGCCCAAATGTTGCCGCAACTTTTCCAACGCAATGTCCTGAAGCGGCACATCATCGATCAGCACCGTGCCCGATGTGGGATCGTAAAGTCTGCCGATGAGGTCCGCGATGGTGCTCTTACCACTGCCGGTGTGGCCCACGATCGCCAGAGTGGTTCCGGCGGGTACGTGGAAGCTCACGTTTTTCACCGCTTCGATGCCGGTCTCCGGATAGGTGAAACTCACATCGCGGAACGTAATGGCCCCCTTGATCTCCGGAAGTAGGTTCTTACCTGGACGAACCTCGGGACGTGTGTCGAGGAACTCGTTGATCCGCTCCATGCTCACCGCTGCTTGCTGCACTTGCGAGGTGATCATGCCCAAACTTGCGAAGGGCCAGGTGAGCTTGCTGACGTAGAGGATGAACTCCGCGATGTTGCCGACGGTGATGCCGCCCGCATGGTGGATCAGCAGGGTGCCACCGACGAAGATCACCAGCGCTGTACTGAGGCCCACCAGCAACATGATGGCCGGCATGAAGAGTGAATCCACCTTGGCCTGCGCCAGACTCGTGCGCCGATAATCCTTCGCGGCATTGTGGAAGCGCTTGATGGCGAGTTCCTCTTTCGCATAGGATTTGATCACCCGGATGCCGCTGAAGGATTCCTGTGCCAAGGAGCTCAAGCGACTTTGCTGGCGCTGCGTGGCCATGCTGCGTTTGTTGATGGTATCACTCACCAGGTAGATCGCGATGCTGAGGAGCGGCAACGGCGCCAAGGACCAGAGCGTGAGTTTCACGTTCACGTCCAGCATCACGTAAACGATCATGATCGTGAGCACCACGAGGTTGGTGATGTACATCACGGCGGGGCCCAGGAACTGGCGCACTTTCGTGACATCCTCGCTGATCCGGTTCATCAGGTCGCCGGTGCTATTGCGCTTGTAAAAAGCCCGGTCCAGCTTCTGGTAATGTGCATAGACCGCGTTCTTCAGGTCGTATTCCATCAGGCGGCTCACCACGATGATCGTCTGTCGCGTGAAGAAGAGGAAGACGCCTTGGAGAAGTGTGAAGACCAAGAACAGGCAGGCATAGAAGACCGCGAACCACATCACTTTGGCACTGAGCGAGGCGTCGTCCATCGGACCGTCCAGCTTCTTCTGCAGATCTATTCCGGTCCAATCCGTCCAGTGGTGGAGTGTTTGCTATACTTCAAGGTGGCGCTGCGCCACCGGCAGCGAACGCTGAGCGATGCCCTCGCCGATGAGGTTGAAAGCTTCGCGCACCACCTGTGGCGTGAACACCGAGAATAGGGAAGTGAGAATGATGAAGAGTACCCCGAGTAGTAGTCTTCCCCAATAGCGGCGGAAGTAGGGGATAAGCGCTAGCAACGATCGCATGCGGACGGTGAGGGGGTGCTACATTTGCACGCCTTGAAAGCAGGCATGCGGTTTCTGCCCGCAAAAGTAGACCGGCGGAAGCCGGAATGATGTGATGCACCACGTGAACTCACCAGTCATCCTCCGCGGATCCGTTGATCCCGGGTATGCGAATGGCCTGCTGAGCTTCGATCCAGATCCACCGATCAAACTCCATTCAAACCGATGACCTTGGCTACAGCCCCCGCAACGACCAACGCAGGGATCATTGAACGCATGGGTGAACATGCCCATGAGCAGATCCTCTTCTGCAATGACAGCACCACCGGCCTCAAGGCCATCATCGCTGTTCACGACACCACACTCGGCCCCGCATTGGGTGGCACGCGCATGTGGCCGTACGCCAGCGAGGCGGAGGCTTTGAATGACGTGTTGCGCCTCAGCCGTGGCATGACCTACAAGAGTGCCTTGGCAGGCCTCGACCTCGGTGGTGGCAAGGCCGTGATCATCGGCGACCCACGCACGCAGAAGACCGAGGCGATGTTCCGCCGCTTCGGCCGTTTCGTGGAGAGTCTCAATGGCCGCTACATCACCGCGGAGGATGTGGGGATGACCACCACCGAGATGGTGAACATCCGCAAGGAGACGAAGAACGTGGTGGGTCTGCCCATATCCATGGGAGGAAGCGGAGATCCTTCACCTGTGACTGCCTACGGCGTGTTCTGCGGATTGAAGGCCGCCGCCAAGACCGCATACGGCACGGACGATCTGAGCGGAAGGAAGGTCGCCGTGCAAGGCGCAGGAAATGTGGGCCGCTACCTCACCGGTCATCTGTTGAAAGCAGGTGCGACGGTCTATCTCACTGACATCCACGAAGACAAGCTCGCAGCCATCAAGGCCGAGCATCCGAAGGTGAATCTCGTGAAGCCGAACGAGATAATCGGTCTGGACGTGGACATCTATTCCCCTTGCGCCTTGGGTGCCACGGTGAATGATGAAAGCTTGAAGGCGCTGAAGTGCAGCGTGATCGCCGGCGCAGCCAACAACCAATTGGCGGACGAGGATGTGCATGGCCGCGCACTGATGGAGAAGGGCATCGTTTATGCTCCCGACTTCCTGATCAACGCCGGAGGCATCATCAATTGTGCCTGGGAGCTTCGCGGCTACAACCACGACGCGGCGCTGAAGCAGACCGAGGACATCTACAATACTGCGTTGGGCATCTTCAAGCGCAGCCAGACCGAGAACATTCCCACCTACCTGGCGGCCAATCAAGCCGCCGAGCAACGCGTGCGCAGCATGCGTCAAGCGGGCCTCAGCTTCTGATCGATCCCCATGCTCAATCGCCGCTATCTCCGTATCAAGGTCTACCAAGCGCTCTATGCTCACGCGCAGAGCGACGGAGGCAATCCGGCCAAGACGGAGAAGGAACTGCTGCTCGGTATAGAGCGCACCTACGACCTCTATGTGCACCTCATGATGCTTTTCGGAGAGATGCGCCAACTCGCGGAGGCGCGCCTCGCTGAACGCAAGCTGAAGCGCATGCCCACGGCGGAAGACCTGGCACCGAACCGTCGCTTCGTGGATAACCCAGTGCTGGTGATGCTGAGCGAAAGCAAGCGCCTCCTGCAGGAAAGTGAGAAGCGCAAGACGGGCTGGATCGGTGAGCGGGACATGCTGCAACGCCTCTACAAGCAGATCGAGGCCAGTCCTGAATACGCGGCCTACATGGCGGCAGCCACCGTTACGCCGGATATGGATCGCGCGATCGTGTTGGATATCTTCATTGAATACATCGCTCAGTTCGAGCCATTGCACGACCATTTCGAAGGCCGGAGCATCCATTGGTTGGAGGACCTCGATCTGGCCTGCGCACTCGTGAAGCGCAGCATCGAGACGCTGAAGATCTCGGAAGGTGATCTCTCCTTGACGGACCTGGATCGGGAGCATGGCGAGGAACGCGAGTTCGTCACCACGCTTTACCGCGACACCATCGGTGCGGAGCAGGCGGATGAGAAGACCATCGCAGCCAAGGCGAGCAACTGGGACGCGGACCGCATCGCTTTGAGCGACATGCTGCTCATGCGGATGGCGCTCACGGAGGTACGCAGCTTCGACCTGATCCCGGTGAAGGTGACGATGAACGAATTCATCGAGATCGCCAAGGCGTATAGCACGCCGAAGAGCAAGAATTTCATCAATGGCATCCTGGACAAGCTGTTCTCCGAAATGAAGGCGGACGGCTCCATCCACAAGGTGGGTCGCGGATTGCTGGAAAGCTGAACGGATGACGAAGTCGACAAAACCGGGTATTGCACGCACCATGCGCAGCGCAGGGCTGCTCGGCTTGGCGGTGGTCCTGCTAGGCGGTATCACTTCCTGCCGGATCACCGACCACAGCGAGGATGATCCCAATGAGGTGACCTCGAACGCGTTGGAGATCCCGGAATCAGGGTACAAGAAGATGGACCCATCGAAGATGCCCGCCTTCACCTTCGACACCACCGCGATGGACATGGGCAAGATCGCTGAAGGCGTGACGGTGGAGAAGATCTACGGCTTCGTGAACTCCGGAAAGAGCGATCTGGTGATCACCGATGTACGCGGATCTTGTGGCTGCACAGTGGGCAAGGATTGGCCGAAGGTCCCGGTGCATCCGGGCCAGCGCGGTGCCATCACCGTAAGCTTCGATAGCGAGGGGCGACCCGGCGTGCAACACAAGACGGTCACTGTTGTGGCCAACACGCAACCGCCTACCGCCGTGCTCACCCTCACCGGTGAAGTGATCGCGCCACCCGGACAGAAATAAACGAACACACCTTTCCGCAAGACGCGGACCTAAACCTGTAAACCCCGACCATGAACGTTCTCTCGATCTTCCTTCAAGCAGCACCCGGCCAACAAAGCAGCCCGTATTCCATGTTCATCATGATGGGCCTGCTCTTCGTGGTGTTTTACTTCTTCATGATCCGCCCTCAGCAAAAAAAGGCGAAGGACGCCCGCAAGTTCCGCGAGGCTCTCCAAAAGGGCACGCGCATCATCACCATCGGCGGAATGCATGGTAAAGTGGTTGATGTGAGCGACAAAACGGTACTGGTCGAGGCGGCCGATGGCGTGCGTCTCCGCTTCGAGAAAAGCGCCGTGTCCATGGACAACAGCATGCAGCTCACCGACGAGACAGTAAAGGGAGCCTAAGCATCCACCATTTCCGCGCAGCGCGGAATGATCCAACGGACCGTGTACAAAGTAGGCGTCACCGGAGGAATGGGCAGCGGGAAGAGCACCGTCTGTTCCGTTTTTGAGGTGCTCGGAATTCCCGTGTTCAGTTCAGATGATGCAGGAAAACGCTTACTGCAGGAAAACCCTGTTGTGCGCGCACAAGTGATGGAGGATTTCGGCGAAGCACCATACGTGAATGGGATACTCGACCGCAAAGCCTTGGCAGCGTTGGTCTTTGGTGATCCCGCAGCATTGGCGAGATTGAATGCCATCGTGCATCCTGCCGTTCGCCATGCCTTCCGGAAATGGGCGAAGAAACAGGAAGCGCCTTATGTCATCAACGAGGCCGCGATCCTCGTGGAGTCCGGCGGACACACTGAACTGGACCATCTGATAGTCGTAACGGCGCCGGATCAGGAGCGTGTGGCGCGTGTGATGAAACGGGATGGGCTTACTGAAGAAGCAGTGCGGCAGCGGCTTCGGCACCAGACCACTGATGAGACGCGCGCCGCCGTGGCGCACAGCATCATCGTGAACGATGGCGTGCAACTGGTGATCCCGCAAGTGCTGGCGGTGCATGTGGCATTGATCAAAAAGGCAACGGCGTGATGGAACAGCGCGACCTGCCATTATCCATGGTCACATTGGTGTTCGGGGCATTGAGTATTCCGCTTGCCTTTGCTCGGCAGTTGTGCGTTCCGGCATTGATCATGGGCCTTCTGGCGATCGGCTTTCACGTGTGGGGGCGAAGGAAGCAGAAGGCCGGTAGCTATTCCTCAGGAAGCTTGAAGCGTTCCTCCCTCGGGTTCAAGTTGGCACTGGTCGGTTCCGTGTGCTCACTCACGATGTGGGTGCTGTGGGCCACGAACTCGTTGTTCTGAGCACAGAGGATCCGGGTTTTTCGTCCCCGTCCATCCGTCTATCTTCGCCGCTCGAATGCAGGCGCTCACCCTTTTGGAGTCCACGGCCTTTGAGCTGACCGTGCAACGCCTTTGCCACGAATTGATCGAGGACCACGGCCACTTGGGCTCCACCGCGCTCATCGGCCTTCAGCCACGCGGTGTCTACTTCGCTCGCCGGTTGAAGAAGGAATTGCTCAAGATCACCGGAGAAGAGCAGATCACTTACGGCGAGCTCGACATCACCTTCCATCGCGACGACTTCCGCCAACGGGCCGTTACCGCCGCGCCCGCCACCACCGCGCTCAACTTCAGCCTCGACGACCGCCGCGTGGTACTGATCGACGACGTGCTTTTTACCGGTCGCAGCATTCGCGCCGGTTTGGACGCCATGCTCAGCTTCGGTCGTCCGCGTTCGGTGGAACTGATGGTCTTCATTGACCGCCGCTTCAGCCGCCAGCTTCCGATCCAAGCCGATTTTGTTGGCCGCTCGGTGGACAGCATCGACGGCCAACACGTGACGGTGGAGTGGAAGGAAAGTGATGGCGTGGACCGCGTTTCACTCAAACAGATGCACCGATGAGCGATCAGCTGAGCACCAAACATCTGTTGGGGATCGGCGAGCTGACGCCGGAGGACATTGAACTCATCTTCCGCACCGCGGACGGTTTCAAGGAAGTGCTCTCGCGGCCGATCAAGAAGGTGCCTTCGCTGCGCGACATCACCGTGGCCAACCTCTTTTTTGAGAACAGCACGCGCACCCGCATCAGCTTTGAACTTGCGGAAAAACGGCTGAGCGCTGACATTATCAATTTCAGCAGCGCCAGCAGCAGCACCAAGAAAGGGGAGACCTTGATCGACACGGTGAACAACATCCTCGCGATGAAGGTGGACATGGTGGTGATGCGCCATCCTGATCCGGGTGCGGCGGTGTTCCTCAGCCGCCATGTTGACGCCCGCATCATCAATGCCGGAGACGGCACGCACGCGCATCCCACGCAGGCCCTACTGGACGCATACAGCATCCGCGAACGCTTGGGCAAAGTGAAGGGCGTGAAGGTGGCCATCGTGGGCGACATCCTTCACTCTCGTGTGGCCCTGAGCAACATACAATGCCTGAGGAAGCTGGGGGCGGAGGTGATGCTTTGCGGCCCGACCACGTTGATGCCTCGCTACGCCGCCTCACTGGGCGTGCGCATCAGCCATGATCTCGATGAGGCATTGCGCTGGTGCGATGTGGCGAATATGCTTCGCATCCAACTGGAGCGGCAGGGCGGCGATGGCGTCGCGAATTTCCCGACGCTCCGTGAATACGCCATGCTTTTCGGCCTGGACCGCAGGCGCTATGACGCGATCGGTAAGGACATCATCATCATGCACCCGGGACCGATTAACAGGGGCGTTGAGATCACCAGCGACATGGCGGACAGCAGCGCAAGTATCATCCTGGACCAGGTGGAGAACGGCGTAGCTGTAAGGATGGCGGTCCTTTACCTGCTGGCCGCTGGGCTCGATCGCAGTGTTCGGCAATAAACGTTTGGGCGCATGTTCGGCGATCATGTGCCTGATTATCTTTGACCACAACGCTTTCCAATAGCGAAGCCGATGAACTTCACCATAACCGACAAGGGCAAATACACATTGGTCACTTCCAATGTGGACAAGTTGGATACCACTTGTGCGCCCGAGCTGAAAAGCGAACTGGTCTATCTGAACAAGACGGACGTGCGCAATCTTGTTATCGACATGGGCAAGACCCGCTATTGCGATAGTTCCGGACTCAGCGCATTGCTGGTCGCAAACCGCCTTTGCAAGGGTGTGAATGGCACTTTGGTGATCTGCGCGTTGCAGGAGCCTGTGATGAAGCTGGTGCAGATCAGTCAACTCGAGAGCGTGCTTTCCATCACCCCTACAGCCGCAGAGGCTGAGGATCTGCTGTACATGGAAGAGATCGAGAAAGGAATTAAAAAGGAAGAGTGAACATGATGAAAACCCTACTCCTTGCGATCCTCGTCGCCACAGGTCTTCAAGTCTCCGCCCAGTGTGTGCCGAACCAGCTTTACGCCGACAGTGTGTATGGTGTTTGGCCCGATACGACACAGAACTTTGTCAGCGGAATGGTGAACACGTTCTATAGTGACACCTTGACCTTGTTGGTCCCTTCCCAGGCCAACCTGATCGATCCCGCACTTCCGTCAATGATCATTGTGGATTCAGTGCAGCTGAGCACTGTCACTGGTCTTCCTCCTGGTATCACTGTGTCCTGCAATTCCCAAACGGGAGGCGCCTGCACGTATCTGCCCAACCAAGTGGGTTGCGGCCTGATCCAAGGAACACCCACAATGGCAGGTACCTATCCGATCACGCTCAATGTGATCGCATACGCAACATTCCTTGGGGTACAAGCGCTGCCACAAGCCTTCACGGGTTACTCCATAACCATTATGCCCGCAGCAGCAGGTATCGGTGATATCGCTGTGCTCACGCTGGATGGTGTGAAGAACGTGCCCAACCCGTTCACGGATCGCACCACCATAGAATTCAATCTGGCCAAGGCTGGAATGGCACACGTCAAGGTGTTCAACCTTGTCGGAGAGCAACTGTGGAAGACCACGGTGCAAGGCAAGCCAGGAAGCAACCGGGTGCCCTTTACCTTGAATACCTTGGAAAATGGTATCTACCTCTACAGTGTGGAGGCCGGTGGCGTGAACTTCACCGGTCGCATGATGGTGAACCGTTGAGATGATCTCTTTCATCCTTGAAAAGGCCCCCGGATCAACGGGGGCTTTTTCGTTCCTATGATCGCATGCGCTTCGAAGTGACCACCTTGGGTACGGGTGCCGCACTGGCGGCTCGGGGGCGCTATCCGTCAGCGCAATTGCTCAACGTGCGCGAGCGACTCTTCCTGATCGATTGCGGGGAGGGTACGCAGGAGAGGCTGCGACAGGCTCAGGTCAACTTCGGTCGCATCGCTCGGGTCCTCATCAGCCACATGCACGGTGATCACTACCTCGGCCTGATGGGTCTCATCAGTAGCATGCATCTCCAAGGACGCAACCTGCCTTTGGCCATTCACGGGCCGACCGAACTGCGCGAGGTGATCGAGCTGCAACTGCGCGTATCCCGCACGTACCTGAGGTATCCGCTGCAGTTCCATGTAGTGGACCACATCAGTGGAAGCCCGGTGTTCAAGGATGAGCGGGTGGAGGTGACGGCACTAGCGCTGAACCACCGCATCCCCAGCACCGGATTCTTCTTCAAGGAGCGCGAACAGCCTCGTCGCTTGCGGAAAGAGTCGGTGGAGGAGATCCCGCACTACGCACGTAAAGATGTGAAGGCAGGAAAGGACCTTGTATTGCCGGACGGCCGTACCGTCGCGAATGCAGAGTTGACCCTGGATCCCCCGCCGCAGCGCAGCTATGCGTACTGTTCGGACACCGCCTATTCTCCTGAGTTAGTGCCGTTCCTCGAAGGAGTTGATCTGCTCTACCACGAGGCAACCTTCACAGAGGCGCTGGTCGCTCGCGCGAAGGAGACCATGCACAGCACCGCCAAGCAGGCCGCCATGCTCGCCCGCGATGCACATGCCCACCGGTTGCTGCTTGGCCATTTCAGTTCGCGGTATAAGGATGTGGAGCAGCTGCGGGAGGAAGCGCTAGCGGTATTTTCGGAAACGATCATGGCCGAGGAAGGACGCACTTTCATAGTGGGCGCCGCAGGGCTGTGATATCGACCTTTCGGCCGAAGACATCATCTGTGGTCATCTTTGATATTTGTGGAAGAACAGCGGAGTTCCGAAGTTCATCAGGAGGCATTACCGGTGTCCAACCGAGTGGATCCGTCGTTCCCTTCTTTCAAGTCCATCCCGGAAAATGACACGTTCGCGACCGTAGTGCCTTCTAGCATGGACTACCTTCGCGAACTCTTTAGGATCATTCTAAAGAAGCGATGAAGATCAAGACATTACTGGCGGACCACGGAGAGCTTGCATTAGTAGGACTGCGTGCAGTATTGGGCACGGTTCCCCGGATCCAAGTGGTGGGAGAGGCTCGGAACGCTGCCGCCATGCTTACCCAGATCGCCAAGTTGCGCCCGGACGTGGTGCTGATCGATCACACGGCGGCGGGCTTTGCGGCCGATGCCATCCGCGATGGCGTGAAGCGCTTCAAGCATACGAAATTCATTGCCATCACTCCGGATCCATCCCAGTTGGCTTTAATGAGCGCGCTGCGCGCCGGTGTCACCAGCTACATTAAGAAGGATTGCGGTGTCAACGAGATCATCGACGCGGTGCTGCATACTGGCGATGGCCAACAGTTCTTCTGCGGCAAGATCCTCGCAGCGATCCATGCCGCGGCCTTGGACGTGGATAGCATCTCCGAAGAATTCTTTGAGTGCGCACCGGTCACCGTGAGCGAACGCGAATCCGAGATCATCTCGCTGATCGCCGAGGGCTGCTCCTATACGCGAATCGCCGACCGCCTTTGCCTAAGCGCCCATACCGTGACCACGCACCGCAAGAACATCATGCACAAGCTCGGAGTGAACAACACCGCGTCGCTGGTGCTTTATGCCGTGAAGCATGGGTTAGTGAGCCCTAACAAGTTCCTTTTCAACTCGTAGTTCACGCCTGCCTTCGGTGGATCTTTCGGCGTGAAAAGCCTGTCATCCTTAATAGGCGAGCAGTCCGTTGTCAGTTCCCGGTGATCTGAAACGGCCTTGCAACAAAATGTACTGGAAGGGAAACGGCACGATCCCAGTGAGACTCGCATGCTAATCCAAGTTTAGAACTTGACCAGCTAGTATCTCTCGCACCACTTGATACGACAGCGGTGGCACGCTCATGTAGAGCACAAAATCCTTTGTCTACCGATCTACTTCCACAAGGCCATGAACAGGTTCGTCTCGTGGTTCACCCCGCCGCGGTTGCTGCTGAAGATGAGGTATTTTCCGTCCTTGCTGAACATCGGAAAAGCGTCGAACATGTCCGTGTTCGTTAGCGCCTCCAAGCCGGTCCCGTCGATGCCGATCTTGAAGAGGGTGAAGGGGAAGCCGCGTTCATGGGTGTGATTGCTGGCGAAAATGACGTGCTTGCCGTCGGGGAACCACGATGGCGCCCAGTTGGCCTCGCCAAGGTTGGTGATCTGTTTGGCATCGCTTCCATCAGCATTGCCCACGAAGAGTTCCATCTGCGTAGGCATTACTTGGTTGATCTTCAACAAGTCCTTGTACTCCTTCACATCCGCTGGTGACTTGGGACGGGAAGCACGCCAGATCAGTTTGGTGCCATCTGGGCTGAAGAAGGCGCCGCCGTCATAACCGAGCGTGTTCGTCACCTGTTTCACGTCGCTACCGTCGATGTTCATTGTGTAGAGGTCCAGGTCGCCGTTGCGCAGACTGGTGAAGACGATCTTGTCGCCCTTTGGCGATATGGTCGCCTCAGCATCATAGCCCGGCGTATCGGTAAGGCGCTTGCGGATATTGCCCTTGAGGTCGCTAACGAAAATGTCGAAGCTGGGATAGATGGGCCAGATGTATTTGCCACCCGGCACATGTGGCGGCACAGGCGGGCAGTCCTTAGAGGCTAGATGTGTGCTGGCGAAGAGCACTAGGCTATCACCGGGGAGGAAATAGCTGCACGTGGTGCGGCCGCCGTTGATACTGATCTTTTGGGGCGGGCCCTTCTTCAGGTCGTCGGTGAACGGGTCGAAGACATATATCTGGTCGCACTGCTCTCCCCATGCTGGGTTATGTGCTTGGAAAGAGAGTTTGTCACCGGCAAAATTCCAGTAGGCCTCTGCATTGTCGCCACCGAACGTGAGTTGGCGCAGATGGGCAAAATGGTTTTCCCCCGCGGCGATCAGCGTGTCCGCATTCCAGAAAAGGCTATCCTTCACTGACATGGCAGAAGCTGTTGTGTCCGTCATTTCGGGCGTTTGCTTTTCGCTCGTTGTGGCGGTGCCACATCCGAATAGAAGAAGAAACGAAAGAGCAGAAAAAGTTTGTTTCATGGGAGTTTCTAAGCGGCCGCGAAGCTATCCGGAGGATGGTCTGGTTTTGTCAGGCTTGAGCAATGCTACCTTAAGCACATGCCGATCGACGGAAAACCGATCAAGGGGCGCGGTGCGCAAGAGCAGGTGGCCAACCGGTTTCTGCGGAATAGCTATGGTGTGGTGCATTGGGAAGGCATCGATGAGTTGGATGATGAGGCGCATCCCACGAAGTACTTGGAGATCTTCCCGAAGACCATCGTCAATAAGGTCACATCGCCCGACCTGCACATGGCGTGGAGCCTGAATCCTTATCAGGGCTGCGAGCACGGTTGTTCTTACTGCTATGCGAGGCCCACGCATGAGTATTGGGGCTACAGCGCAGGTTTGGACTTCGAGCGCGTGGTGTTGATGAAGCGCAATGCGCCGGAGCTGTTGGAGAAGACGCTGCGCCACCCGAAGTGGGACGTGGGCACGATCTCAATCAGCGGCAATACTGATTGCTATCAACCGGTGGAACGAAGAGAGGGCATTACGCGGAAAGTGTTGGAGGTGGCCCAACTTTTCCGGCAGCCCATCGGTATCATCACCAAGAATGCGCTTGTGCTGCGCGATATCGACATCCTGTCGGAGATGGCCGCACAGCGCTTGGCCAGCGTGGCCATCAGCCTCACCACGTTGGACGAGGGCCTGCGCCGAAAGATGGAACCTCGCACCAGTTCAGCATTGAACCGCTTGAAGGCGATCGAAGTTTTGAGCGCGGCCGGCGTTCCGGTCCACGTGATGGTAGCGCCGATCATTCCAGGTCTGACGGACAGCGAAGTGCCCAAGCTGTTGAAGGCCGCTGCCGATGCTGGTGCGCGTGGCGCGGGCTACACGATCGTGCGGACCAACGGCGCGGTGCAAGACATCTTCCGCCTCTGGCTGGAGATCCATTTCCCCGATCGCGCGGCGAAAGTGGTGGCGCAGGTGAAGCATGCCCACGGTGGAGCGATGAATGATAGCTCGTACGGCCGGAGAATGCGTGGCGAAGGAGCCTTCGCCGAGAACATCCATCACGTGTTCGCTTTGTTCCGAGCTCGCTATTTTGATGGACGCAAGATCCCGGACATGGATCGGACACTTTTCCAACGACCACCGATAGGACAATTGGAACTCTTCGGATAAAGCTATCGGCGTATGCTGAAGCCTTTATGGCCGACCACCGGACCCTTGTGCACTTGCAGATCATCCACATGTGCCAACGGAGGGCCTTTCCGACACCAACGCACAAAGGCGTCCACCGCTTCCTGCTCTCCTTCGACCTCTAGCGATACGCATCCATCCGGAAGGTTTTGGGCCGTTCCGGATGCGCCCAGCCGCTGGGCCTCCTCACATGCGCTTTTACGGAACCAGACCCCTTGGACCTTTCCTGTCACCCGTATGTTAATGTGCACGGTAGTGTGCTCCATAGTTGAAAGTTATTTTGATTCAATTTGACAATATGTCGACGAATGATGATTTTTGCCCGACCAATTCGAACAAAAGTTCGCTAAACTTTGTTTGATGTGCCACCGTCTTCATTGTCGATTTTGCTTTCTCTTCGCTTCTCTTCTAGCAGTAGCGGGTATGTCGGCTCAAACTGTTCCTGCTGGATTCACTGATGCTGTGGTCATCAGTGGTTTCGACCAACCTGTGGGATTCACCTTCGATGCCAATGGGCGCATGTATGTGTGGGAGAAGTCAGGGAAGGTATGGATCGTGGACAATGGTGTGAGATCGCCGACACCGCTGATCGACATCAGCGAGGAGGTTGGCGACTGGCGGGACCATGGCTGCTTGGGCTTTGCGTTGGACCCGGCGTTCCTGACCAACGGGCGCATCTACTTGCTCTATACGGTGGACAGGAATTATCTGATGAATTATGGGAAGCCGGGCTACGACCCCGCGGCGGACACCTATTACCAGGCCACTATCATGCGGGTGACGCGTTACACTGCCATAGGTCCTGGACACACCGCTGTGGATCCGGCAAGCCGGTTCGTGCTGTTGGGGGAGACCAAGAAGACCGGTATTCCTTTGCTTTTTGAATCCCACAGCACAGGTTCATTGGTCTTTGGAAGTGATGGCACTTTGATGCTTACTGCTGGCGATGGTGCTAGTTACAACGCAGCGGATGTGGGGAATGACCCGCAGACCTACTTCGCCCAAGCGCTCGCGGATAGCATCATACGTCCCGATGAGAATGTTGGCGCGCTTCGGGCGCAAATGGTGAACTGCATGAATGGCAAAATGCTGCGCATCGATCCAGAGACCGGGAATGGCGTGCCCAGTAATCCATTCTACGATGCTGCGGCGCCTCGCTCCGCGCAGAGTCGGGTGTGGGCCTTGGGGCTACGCAACCCATACCGCTTCTGCCGTAGGCCTGGTATGGGCAGCACCGATCCCACAGTAGGTGATCCAGGTGCCTTCTACATCGGGGACGTTGGATGGTACACCTATGAGGAACTGGATGTCTGCTACACCGCAGGCATGAATTTCGGATGGCCTTTGTTCGAGGGCATGGATGCGAGCCCAAGCTACCCGAGCCTACTGACCCCCGATGTGAATGCCCCAAACCCGCTCTATGGCTCAGGTCAGTGCCTGCAACCCGATCTTGATTTTCAGGACCTGATCACGCAGGAGACGCTGAGTCATCCCCCCGGTCTTCCCAATCCCTGCGATCCGTCCGTACTTATCCCGCCGAACATCCACACCTTCCTGCATAGCAGGCCCGTTATCGATTGGCAACACGGGACAGGTTCGCGGTGCAGTGCATTTAGTGGTGACAGCGCTGTGGAATACGACCTCGACGATCCGAACTCCCCCGTGCCCGGTCCACTTTTTGGCGGGAATGCCTCTGTTGGCGGCACATTCTTGACAGGGACCGGTTGGCCCGTGGGATATCAAAACTGCTATTTCCAGGCCGATTATGGCCAGACCTGGATCAAGCGCGTCACGATGACGGCCGACAACAAGGCCGTTCAGGTGAACGACTTTGCCACCAATATGGGAGCGGTGGTCTTTCTGAAGGAAGGGACGGATGGAGCATTGTGGTACATTCGATATGAGACCGGACAGATCCGGAAAATATCACCGATCGGCATCACCAATTTACCACCTGTGGCGGTCGCTCAGCAGGATACGGTCTATGGAGCAGGTCCTCTTACGGTGAACTTTACGGGTTCGAATAGCACGGATCCCGAGAACGGGCCTCTTAGTTATCTCTGGCATTTTGGGGATGGCGCGACCAGCACTACGGCCACTACGTCCCACATCTTTTCCGCACCGGCAGGAGTCCCCACCACCTACACTGTGATGCTTACCGTCTACGATGATCACGGACAGCCGAATAGCACGACGCTGATCGTCAGCGTGAACAACACGCCACCACACGTGCAGATCACCAGCTTTCCCGATGGTCAACTCTATCCTGTTGGCGTGGATACAACCATCGACCTGGAAGCACAGGTCACGGATGCGGAACAGGGTCCTGCCGGCCTCACGTATTCCTGGCAATCACTGTTGCACCATAACAACCATGTGCATGCTGAACCTTTGGATCATGCAGTGGAATCCTCGGCTGTTCTTTCCGGACTAGGCTGTTATGAGGAGACGTATTTCTATGAAGTGAAGCTGACCGTATCGGATGCTGGAGGATTGTCCACCACGGTCTCTCAATTCCTTTATCCGAATTGCGCAACGATCGCACCTACGGCAGTGATCGTTGCCTCCTCCATTTTTGGTCCGGCTCCTTTGGCTTTGACATTGGACGGGTCTTCCAGCGTGGACAATGGAAGTATCGTCAGTTATTTCTGGGACTTTGGTGATGGTACATTCTCCACCGCTCCAACGGTGTCAAAAACCTTCACAAGTACAGGTGAACACCAAGTGCAACTCACGGTGACGGACAATGATGGATTGACCTCCATCGCCTCACGGGTCATATCGGTCTATACACTGGAGCCGCCTCAATGCATGGGCCCTGCGGAAAGTGTGTTGCTTGAACACTGGTTGAACATTCCCGGTTCCACGGTCGCTTCGTTGCTCACCGCACCGGGTTATCCGGACAGCCCATCGGATTCGTCTTATCCCACGAGCACTGCAGGACCTGTCAACTATGCGAACAACTACGGCTCACGAATGCGGGGCTACATCATTCCCTCCGTTAGCGGGGCATACACCTTCAACGTAAGCTCCGATGATGCCTCCGCGTTCTACTTAAGTCCCAACGCGGATCCTGCTTTCCGACAGGGCATCTGCTCCGTCC
>JBEPUG010000064.1:0-18472 GCA_041691695.1 Flavobacteriales bacterium | reverse complement strand
GAGACAGGTGTAAAGTTCGCCCGCAAGGCCGAGGACGCTGGGGTGGATGCGGTGGTGGCGGAAGGTTTTGAGGCCGGAGGTCACAATGGAAGGGAGGAGACGACGACCATGGTCTTGGTTCCGTTGGTGCGCGATGCCGTTAAGGTGCCGCTGATCGCGGCGGGTGGTATCGCCGACGGCCGCGCCATGGTGGCCGCCATGGCGTTGGGTGCTGACGCTGTGCAGATGGGCAGCCGCTTCGTGTGCTCGGAGGAATCCAGCGGGCACGCGGCTTTCAAGCAATATGTGGTGGATAGTAAGGAAGGCGACACATTGCTCACCCTGAAGGAATTGGCACCGGTGCGTATGATGCGCAACGCCTTCTTCAAGGAACTTCAGGCCGCCTATGCGAATTGTGCAGGTCCGCAGGAATTGAAAGCCCTGCTCGGCCGTGCGCGTTCCAAGCATGGAATGTTCGAGGGCGACCTGGAGCAGGGCGAACTGGAGATCGGGCAGGTGAGCGCCGGGATCCACCAAGTGCTGCCCGCAGCCGAGATCGTACGGCGTGTCATGGCAGAGTTCGAAGCTGCCGTTGAGGCCGTTATTGCACTTCGCCCCAGTGCAAAGGACCGCCGCTGAGATGCTGGGTCGAAACCGAATTGCCCGTATAAGCGTCATCCAAGCGATACGGATCGTAATGAAAAGTCGTTTACGTGGCGTGCGAGATCTCTCCTTGGTGCTTTTGCTTGTCCTTCCTGTCTTGGCAAGTGCCACCGTTCTTGACCCACCCTCCTTGCGTTGCACGGCGGTGGGGCCATCGGGCACGGTTGACCTGACCTGGGTGACACCGCCCGATCCGACGGCGGAATTCCAATCGTATCAGGTCTTTCGTTCCACATTCGCCACAGGGCCATACACCTTGGTGACCGTGATCAACACGGCAGGACAATCCACCTACACCGATGCTGCCGCCGGAGCGAACGCCGGTGCGCGCTACTACTACCTCACCACTATCTCCACGTCCGCTCCGCCGAATACTTCTGCAAGTAGCGACACGCTGGCGACCATCTTCCTTCAGGTTACGCAGAGCGTGCCTTTGGGAAGCGCGGTCCTGGATTGGAACCTGCAGCACACTCCGCCCTTGGTGAGTTCCGGAGCGTATTCGACCATTGATCTGGAGCATCCCATCGGCACGTGGACGCTGCATGACAGCGTGGCGAACACGGTCCATCACTGGTCACAGGTCATCAGCATCTGCGGTGATTCCTTGAACTATCGTATTCACCAGCCGGATGCCAGCGGTTGTGTTTCCCAAAGCAACGCTACGGGCGCCGCTTTTCAGGACATCACGCCTCCTTCGATCCCTATACTGGTGAATGTGACGGTGGACACGGCGACCAACCAGACGACCGTGAACTGGGGTCCAAGTCCGGAACTCGATACTCACGGCTACATCATCGTGCTGGTAATGCCAAGCGGAAACACCATCCTCGACACGATCTATGGCCGGTTGAACACCACCTATGTGTGGCCGCTGAGCAATGCTGGTCAAGGGCCGGAATCCTATACCATCGCTGCCATCGACACCTGTCTGAAAGGGAATCCTCCCAGTCCCAACACAAGCGCCACCCTGCCGGCGCACACGACCATCTTCCTTTCCACGGCATACGACCGATGCATGGGAAGTATCCGCGTAACGCGAACACCCTATGGGGGCTGGCCCGTGGACCACTACGAGATGTATGCCTCGATCGACAACTCGCCGATGGTTTTGATCGCGACGCTGGACACGGTGACCTCTTTCGTGGATCGCCTTAACGTGCAGACCGGCCATTCCTATTGTTATGTGTTGAAGGCGATCGGCATGCAACCCGGCCAGACATCGCTCTCGAACAAGACCTGTCGCTTGACCGTTTATCCACCGGTGCCGCAATGGAACTATGTCCGCACCGCTACGCTGGCGGATGCCGACCACATCCTAGTAGTGGACAGCGTGGATGTGAATGCCTTCACCAAGCGGCTGGCCTTGGAGCGCACATCCAATGGGGATCCGTGGGTGGAGATCGCCAGCATGCCGGGCGGCACGGGAGCGGTAGTGAGCTTCACCGATGCGGACGTGAACACCGCGGACCGTAGCTATTCATATCGCGTGGCCGTGGAGGACAGTTGTGGTGAGCGCGTAGTGGTGAGCAACATCGGCACGTCCATTCAACTCGCCGTCAGTGCGGACCTCGACGGCTACAACCGCCTGCGCTGGAACGGCTATCAGCAATGGGCAGGAAGCGTGGCCGGCTACACCATATTCCGAAGCATCGCCGACGGTCCCTTCGCGGTGGTCGGCAACTCGCCTGCCGGCATCTGGCAATTCGCGGACAACGTGCAAGGCTTGTATGAGACGCCCGGCAAGTTCTGCTACTATGTAGTGGCTGATGAGACGGGCAACCCATCCGGGATCGATGCCAGTTCGGTGAGCAACATCATTTGCGTGGTGCAGCAGGAGGAGATCTGGGTGCCCAACGCCTTTATCGAAAGTGGTTATAACAACACGTTCATCCCGGTTCTGGCCTATGCCGATGTCGACCGCTACGAGTTCACCATCTTCAACCGCTGGGGCCAGCAGATCTGGACCACCACCGACCGCTACAAGGCCTGGGATGGCCGCGTGGACGGAGGCACCGTGCCGCAAGGCGTATATGCTTGGTACTGCTCCTTCGTCAACGGTGCGGGCAAGACCGTGGAGCGGCGCGGCACAGTGACCTTCATCGCAGGGACCTGAACTTGCAGCGATCGTTGAAGGGCTGTCTCCAAGTACGTCCGAACCGTACCGGTCCATCTGCACCGCTTGCTCCTCTGCGTAAACTTACCGAGTGTGATACACATCACCTTTCACGCTGGAGATCTACTTTTGTGCATGGAACGATCCACCTCCGCACTCGCCCCCGAACGTGGCGAACGCCCGGCCTCCGAGGCCCTTCCGCTTACCGACCGCTTCGCTGCACAAGGCTTCACCTATGATGATGTGCTGCTCGTGCCGGCGTATTCCGAGGTCCTGCCGCGAGCAGTGGACATCCGCACGCGCTTCAGTCGGAACATCATCCTGAATCTGCCCATTGTCTCCGCTGCGATGGACACCGTCACCGGCGCCGACCTTGCCATCGCCATCGCGCAGCAGGGCGGTATCGGAGTGGTGCACAAGAACCAAACGATCGCTGAGCAGGCCGATGAGGTGCGCCGTGTGAAGCGCAGCGAAAGTGGCATGATCACCGACCCGGTGAAGCTGCTCGAAGGTGCCACTGTTGGTGATGCGCTTCGCCTGATGGCCGAGAACAAGATCGGAGGGATCCCCGTGGTGGACAAGGCTGACAAGTTGGTGGGCATCGTCACCAACCGCGACCTGCGTTTCGAGAAGAAGATGGCCCGGCCCGTGACCGAGGTGATGACCAAGGACAAGATCATCACGGCAGAACCGAAGATCACGATGGCGCAGGCGGCGGACATCCTGCAGGAATACAAGATCGAGAAGCTTCCCGTGGTGAACGACAAGGGAACGCTGGTGGGGCTTATCACCTACAAGGACATCATCAAGCTGAAGCAGAGCCCAAATGCCTGCAAGGACCACCTCGGTCGCTTGCGCGTAGCAGCCGCGATCGGCGTCACCGGTGACAGCCTCGAACGTGCTACCGCTCTGGTGGATGCTGGAGTGGATGCCTTGGTGATCGACACCGCGCACGGCCATCACATCGGTGTGCAGGAAACGCTGCGCAGTATCCGCAAGGCCTTTCCGAAAGTGGACCTCGTTGTAGGCAATGTGGCCACCGGAGCAGCAGCGAAAGCGTTGGTGGAGGCGGGTGCCGACGCCATTAAGGTGGGCATCGGTCCCGGCAGCATCTGCACCACACGGATCATCGCGGGTGTGGGAGTGCCCCAGCTCACCGCTGTGCATGATTGCGCGCAGGCCATCGCTGGTAGTGGTGTTCCTGTTATCGCCGATGGCGGCATCCGCTATACCGGCGACATGGTGAAGGCCATCGCAGGTGGCGCTGACAGCGTGATGATCGGTTCCCTGTTCGCAGGCGTGGAGGAGAGCCCTGGCGAAACGGTGATCTATGAAGGCCGACGTTTCAAGACCTATCGCGGAATGGGTAGCCTCGAAGCGATGCAGCGCGGCAGCAAGGACCGCTACTTCCAGGACATGGAGGACGACATCAAGAAACTCGTACCTGAGGGTATTAGCGGACGTGTACCGTTCAAAGGCCCCTTGCACGAGGTGGTCCACCAGATGGAAGGAGGTTTACGTGCTGGCATGGGCTACTGTGGCGCAGCGAACATCGCCGCATTGCAGAAGGCAACCTTCATGCGCATCACCAGCGCAGGCATGAAGGAGAGCCACCCGCATGATGTGTTCATCACGCGGGAGGCCCCGAACTATAGCGTAGGGTGATCCGCTGATCCGTTTGGTGGAACTGGAGTATATATTTGCTTTAGACTGATCTTAAATCCATGCGAATTCCATTCTTCCTCTTTTTGCTATTTATTGTAAGTACCGCTTTCGCGCAGCTGTTGGTCGATCCTTTCCAGTCGCCCGAGAACATGGTCCAGAATAACCTGGTCGGAAACGGCATTACGGTCTCAAACATCACGATGACCGGGAATGCCTTCCAATCTGCGGTATTCGATGGCACAGCGAGCAATATCGGATTGGATCACGGTATACTCCTATCCACAGGGGACGTGAACAATGCTGTGGGTCCGAACGATGAATCGGCTTCCAGCGATTTGGAAGATCAGAATGCCAATGATGTTGATTTGGATCTTATAAATGCGCCATCGACCGGAACGAGGGATGCGGCGAGCATCGCTTTCGACTTCGTGCCTACGGGTGATTCCGTAAGGATCGCCATGGTCTTCGCCTCCGAGGAGTATCCTGATCCATCATTGGTCGTGAACGACGTCGCCGGGGTCTTTATCAGCGGACCAGGTATCAACGGACCCTATTCAAACAATGCGATCAACATAGCGACTTTCTTACCGGGCAGCGCCAACCAACCGTTGTCGGTAAATACCGTTAACGATCAAGTCAACTCCTCCCTATACATCGCAAATGGAACTGGTTCCTCCGCACCTTACAATACTGACCCCTACTATGTGCAGTTTGACGGGTTCACCACAGTTCTCCATTTCGCATGGTCCGTTTTACAATCCGGGGTCACCTATCACATGAAGATCGCCATAGCTGACGCCTACGACGGGAATTCAGATTCTGGAATATTTCTCGAAGCTGGATCGTTGACGGCTTCGACCGCCGATCAGTCCATTCACGGCATCGCTTTCTCCACTGAGCCCTTGAGCGTTCATCCTAATCCCAGTACAGGTTCGGCAATGATCAGTGGACTATCACCTTCGCAGATATCGAAATTGGCGATCGTGGATATACGAGGCTCGATCGTTCGCGAGTTCCAGGTTCAAGCACCTGAGGCCTTCTTGGACATGAAAGGCGTTAGACCCGGCATTTATCTTCTCCGTGTTACAGATGCGCGAGGAGGTGTGCGCACACAACGAGTGGTGGTTGATCAGGTACCTTAAAAAGGACGAGCGGTCAGAAGGTCTTGAACTGCGGCAGTTGTGGTGCAGGAACTAGGCGCTTGTCGTGGAGTACCGCGAGGCAGCCACCTCCGTCATCGAAGCTGATGGTGCCCACCGGCCCCGGGTAGGTCTGCCCACCCAGCTCCTTCAATGCTTGAAGGGTCACGGCGAACTTCAGCTGCCGTTGTTTGCCGTGGAAATCGCCGTCGTTCACGTGGTGCGTATCCACCAACACCTCTTTGGTGAGATGGCCCGGCTTAATGAAACGGACCTTGGCCACAACATCGGAGGGCAGCATCAACTCCACTCGTCCATTGTCTTCTGGTCGGCCCTGAACGACGGTGCCATTCACCTCCACTTCCACCTGCACGTCACCAATCTGCCCATCATCCACCAGCAACCAGGCTGTCAGGGTCACAGCGTCCATGGAGGACTCTGGACGGGGGGCCGCGTGCAGCTTGTTGGTACCTAAAACGCTCATGAGCGTCGCGATGCCCAAGACCGCCACTAACCGGTGTGAATGTGCCATGGTGTTTTCGTTTTGTTCCGAAGGGCTTAACGGATGCTTCTCACCGGTGTTCGGTACATTCGACGAAGGTGGAAATGCTGTCGGCAGGCATGAGAACACCACCCTCGACGCAGTGCTTTAGGAATGAAAGAACGCGATGCGACCTTCTGCCTACCAACGAACTTCAAGGCATGGAAGGGGCCTTTCCGGCTTCCACGCCCAAGCCGAACAGCGCGATGTCATACTTCACGGGATCTTTCGCATCGAATACGCGCAGGGCTTCGGTGAGCTCGACAACGCTCTTCCAATCGTCCTGCTTCCGGTTCAATAGTCCAAGCTCGCGTGCCACCCGTCCCGTGTGCACATCCAGTGGGACATGTAAGGCTGAAGCGGGAATGCGTTTCCAAAGGCCTAGATCGACGCCGCGGTCGTCCGGCCGCACCATCCAACGAAGGAACATGTTGATACGCTTCGCGTTGCTGCCGCGCGCGGGTTCGGCCACGTGCTTGCGGGTGCGGGTCTCATGTTCCCGTTCGAAGAAGCGCTCTCTGAAGATGGAGATCAATTCAGCTATCGGTGGAAGGGGAACTTCGAGGTCCACAGGAAGAAAGGCGGCTTCCAATCCACCATGCGTTTGGTTTAGGTGACGAATGCCCAAAATAAAATGGCGGAGGTCCGTGCCATTGAAGGTGCGGTGAACAAAACGTTCCGTCCGATCAAGTTCCGCCTGTGAGGCATTCATCACGAAGTCGAACGGAGATCCGTCCATAAGCTGAGCGAGTTTCCACGCGTTCGCGATGATGGTCCGCCGCTGGCCCCACGAGATGGTGGCAGTGATGAAGCCTATCGTCTCGGCATCCTCCCGCTTGGCGAAGGCGCGCGGAACTTGCACAGGATCATTGGCGATAAAGGCGGGTGTGGCAAGACGGAGATAGGCTTCGTCCAAGATTGCGCGCAGGACGGCGACCGGGGGGGGGCTGTGAAATGCGCGGGGCATGAGGCAAAGGTCCGGGTTGCGGGTGTATCAAGGGCAAGCTTGCAAGGCATAAGCAAGCTTGGTGAGCGGGGCCGGATCTCAGTGGCCTCCAAAAGGAGAAGGATCCCGATCGGGATCCTTCTCTGCTTCATCTGCGCTGTGCTTGCCGTTCCCAGGTCAATGCGGAACCGGCAAATTTCGGGTTACACCTCCACTGGTGACCGTGCTGTATGAGTGCGAAGTGTTGTGATACATGGTGCCACCCCCAGTAGAACTGTTCACGTGGTAAGTGGTTGTTGTTCCATGCGATGTCGGGCCGGGAGCGGGAGAACTGCGCTGATGGATCGGCGGTCCAGAGGGCGTATTCATTGGAGGAGCAGGAGGGGGCAGGTGATGAACACCTGGATCGGGGTTGCTCACTGGCTGCAAATGGTCCGGCTTCTTGGGATCAGGGCCGGGTGTGGGTGGGGGCGGCACCCACCCGGGTGTCTTGGGGCCTTTTGTTTTCGGCCCAGGGGTAGGTGCAGGAGGGGGAGCCGGCACCGGATGGCCGAACGATACCGAATCTTGCGGTACTTCCAATTTCCTTAAAGGTGCAAATCGGATGTAGGAGCTGGTGTCGATCATGGCACCACAATCCACATAGCGTCGCGTATGCACTTCCTTGATCGATCCACAATGGGATGCGGTATTCCCATCCGCATCCATCACCGTCACGCATTCTTCTCCATCGGCATTTACATCGCTGATCACTCTATAGGGCGCCGTGCCGCCGGTCGCATGCCACACCATGGAGCCTTGGGACAATACGATCGATCTGAAAACAAGTGCGTCAGGGATTACTTCGAACTGCCCAGTGCAGACATAGTCGGCAACAACGCGGTCTATCGAATGCATCACCACGAACAGCGAGTTTGTAGGCTTGACAGCAAAAACGGGCAGCGCTACCAAGGCCAGTGGGATCATCAGTGTGCGCATTTTGAGGAGCATTAGTGGAGCCTGCACTTAACAAGAAATGTGCCTAAGCGAATATCGGGTCTAAGTGAGTAGGCTTGGGCTGCACGTGGCCATACCAAAGTTGATATTCTTTTTTTCGAAATTCAGGTTGTTCATATGAATATCCTTTTTCCCGGTGCGGATGTGCACAGGCATATCCAAATTGAAGAGACTGTAGCCGCTCAGCCATTGAGCGAAGCACGCCACTCCTCCGCATCCATCACATCGGCCTGCGAACGGAAGACCTTCGTGGTGAGCACGCGATGCACCTCTTCGTCGCGGTCCGCGCAGCAGTCGGCAAGCACGGTGATGCGGAAGTCCTTGTCCGCCGCTTCGCGCAGCGTGGAAAGCACCACGCCGCTCGTAGAGATGCCCGTGAGCACGATGTGCCGGATACCCTGCGCGCGCAACACGACTTCAAGGTCGCTGCCGGTGAAGGCGCTGATGCGTTTCTTGGTTACGAGGACCTCATCCGGCGAAGGAGCTACGCCTGCATGCACCGTATAAGATTCCTTGGTGTCCAAGCGCATGGGCCGGTCCTTCAGGGACGAGAAGAACTTATTGTTCGGGTCGACCTCCGGATAACCGTTCCGGAAACCAACGACGGCATAGATCACCGGGATATCCTGATCACGCGCGCTGTTGATGACGCCACTTAACCGCTGAATGAATACTTCGTGATAGGGCAACAGACCGATGATCCCTTTCTGCACATCCATCACCAGCAATGCCGTTCCGTGATGTGTGCTTGCGTTGCTCATGCTGCGTTCAATCCTGCCGTTGCCAGTTCTTCTCGATCACCTCCAGCAGTTCCTCGTGGATGGCGCTGTTGCTGGCGACGATCTCCTCGTCGAATACGGGATCCTTGCTCGGGCGGAACCCGCTGACCATGCCGCCGGCCTCGCGAACCAACAGCACACCGGCAGCGACATCCCAGCTATTCAAACCGTATTCATAGAACGCTTCGAAGCGCCCGCAGGCCACATAGGCGAGGTCCGCTGCGGCGCTACCGAGGCGACGGATGCCGCGCGTGCGGTGCATCAGTTCGCGGAGCAGGTCCATGTATTCGCTCTCGAAGCCGAAGTCGTCATAGGGAAAGCCGGTGGCCAGCAAACTGTCCTGCAGATTGGCCCGCTTGGATACGCTGATGGGGGTGCCATTCATGGTAGCGCCGCCGCCGCGATAGGCAGCGAAACATTCGTCGCGGTTCACCTCCAGCACTACTCCGAGTTGAATGTCACCATCCTTGATCAGGGCCACGCTAGTGCAGTAGCAGGGCACGCCGTGCACGAAATTGGTGGTGCCGTCGAGCGGGTCGATCACCCAGTTGAGCCCTTCCACCTTTTCGCCGGTGCCTTCCTCTGCGATGAATCCCGCTTCCGGCAGTAGGTCCTTCAGGGCGTCAACGAAGCGCTGCTCCGCCACCTTGTCCACGTAGCTCACCAAATTGTTCAGGCTCTTGCTCTCCACGCTGGCCTCGGTGAATCCCGGGCTTTCAGCACGGATAAAGGCGGCGATCTCGCGGCTTAGGAGCGATACTTCCTCAGTGAGCTGTTTCAAGTTGTCCATTGCTGTTTCGTTTGCGGAGCCAGAGGATCCCCCCGATGCCTATGATGACCAGACCGAGGCTGATGACCTCTGCCTGCGTCCATGTTCCGATGAACAAATTATTCACGCGTATGTGCTCGATGAGGAAGCGCTCCACACCATTCATGATGAGATAGACACAAAAGAGCACACCGGGCAACGCGATGCGCTTGCGGAGGTACCAGAGAATGCCGAAGAGCGCGAGGCACATGATCACTTCATAGAGCGGCGTAGGGAAGACCCCCGGGACCAAGTGAGTGCCATATCCCGGGAAGATCGTCCCGCTGGTCATGTGCTCGCCTGAATAGCCGCCACGGTGCGGGCCGAGCACGCCGTTCACGTTGTTCGGATAATCATAGCTCCAGAGCCATTGCGGGATCCAGCTTGGCTTGGGCGCCGTGTTGGCGATGCCCCAGTCGCCATCGCCCGCCACTTGGCAACCCAGTCGGCCGAGTCCGTAAGCCAGCATCAGTCCCGGTGCGGCGGCATCCATGGAAGGCAGGATGGCCATCCCGTTCTTCTTGAAATAGCGCACCACCATGATGCCCGCCACAATGAGGCCGCCATACATGGTGAGTCCGGAGACGATGTCACGGACGGAGCCGGTGGCTATCAGGTCCATGAACTCCTTCGGGCTTTCGAACCAGTTGAAGATCTTGGCGCCGATGAAGCCCCAAAGCGCAGCGGTGAGTGTGATGTTTCCGCCTTGCTGCGCCGGATGCACCGTGACGATCTGCTCCTTCGGCTCCTTCAGTCGGGTCTTCTCCTTTTCGCGCCAGAGCAGCCAAATGAAAAGTGCCGCCACAATGATGCCGCCGATGAAGTTGCCCTTGCCGCTGAGCAGGAAACCGGGCGGGTCCTGTGTAACCTCCGCCATGTTCAGGATGATGTAGAGGCCCTTCCAACCGAGGATGAAACCGACAAGCCCTTGCGTGATCAATTCACCGGGCTTCGCGCCTTCGCCGACCATGATCTTGCGCGTGGTGGGCAGGATCAGGCCGAGGCCTTCCTTGCGTTTGAGCTCCCACACCAAAGTGAGATAAGCGCCGATGAAGGCGATGGCCACGAAGAAGCCGAAGCTGTTGAGGAACTTCAGGACAGGCCAGTCTATGCCGGTCAGACCGAGGAGAGCGTGGTAGAGGGTTGGGTACATGGTGGGGTCAGTTGCCAGTTGTTAGTTGGCAGTTGTCAGGGTGCGATGTCGAACGGCTTCGGTTCTTGCGGGGTTGATCGTGCCCGCGATGTGGCCATCGGAGTCGATGCGATCGAGCGCAACGGGGACGATGGTGTTGGCCAAGGCGGAATCGTAGCGGAGGGAGACGCGGAGGTAGTTATCTGTGAAGCCGAGGATGTGGTCAGCGGGAGCATCGGCATCACCGTACTCGAACAGCACTAGCCGCACTGTTCCGAGATGGCGCTGATAAAATGCGTGCTGCAGCTTGGTGCTGAGGATGCGTAATTGCTTGGTGCGCTCGCGACGGATGTTCATGGGAACGCTATCGTCCATGCGCACTGCAGTGGTGTTGGCGCGTTCGCTGTAGGTGAAGACGTGCAGGTAGTCCACCGCCGTGTTACGCAGGAATTCATGCGTCTTCAGGAACTCCGCATCGGTCTCGCCGGGTGTGCCGGTGATCACATCCACACCGATGCAGGCATGTGGCATCACCGCCCGGATGTGCGCCACACGCTCGGCATAGAGTCCGGTATCATAGCGACGACGCATGCGCTGAAGGATCGTGTCGCTGCCGCTTTGCAAGGGCATGTGGAAGTGCGGCATGAAGCGTTCACTGCTGGCCACGAAGTCGATCACCCCGTCGCTGCAGAGGTTCGGCTCGATGCTGCTGATGCGGAAGCGTGCAATGCCATCGATCTTGTCCAGTGCTTCGATCAAACCGAGGAAGTTCTCGCCGTTGTGCCTGCCGAAATCACCCGTATTCACGCCAGTGAGGACCACCTCTTTCACACCCGATGCCGCGACGGACCTTACTTCCGCCAAGGTCTCCGCGATCGTGCCGCTGCGGCTTCTTCCACGCGCCAACGGAATGGTGCAGAAGGAGCAGAAGTAGTCGCAACCATCCTGCACTTTCAGGAAAGTGCGCGTGCGTTCGCCGCTGGATCGGGAGGGAATAAATCGCTTCAGATCCTGGATCGCCCCGAAGTGTGCTTGTCCCACTTCCTGTTTGCCTTCCCGTGTTCCGATGAACTCAGCGAGATCGAACTTCTCATTCGCGCCCAGCACCAGGTCCACGCCGGGAATGGCGGCGATGGCCTCCGGCTTCAATTGAGCGTAGCAGCCTACGATGGCGATAAAGGCTTCCGGGTTGATCGCTTGGAAGCGGCGCACCTGGCGGCGGCACTCCTTATCGGCGTTCTCTGTGACGCTGCAGGTGTTCAGCACGAAGATGTCCGGCCGTTCCTCTTCGCGCACCCGCGCATTCCCGGCCTCCTCCAAGGCATGCGCCAGCGTGGCGCCCTCGGCGAAGTTGAGTTTGCAGCCCAAGGTGTGGAGGGCGAAGGTGCGTGCGTTGTAACCCATCAGGACGGTCCGGTCATGCTCCTTTGGCGAATGCGCCGGAGGTGAGCGGCGGCGAAGGTACCCAGCGACAGCAAAGGGCCTGCGGCAGGAATGCACGTTGGTCTTAAGGCTTGGTAATGCAGATCAGGGTGAGATACTCCTGCGTGAGCACCTCTTTCTTAGCTCCTGGCTGCGCCATCAACTCTTGCACGATGGGCCGCTTCAACGGGTTTAGGCCATCCACAAGAATGCACACCTCTTTCGCATTCTCGTCTGTCGTTGATGCCTCCAGGTCACGGGTGAGGTGAAGTGGCAGGTTCGGTCGCAGGCCCAGCGAGAGCCGCGGCAAATGCGAGCGTTTGAGTTCGTTGGTCACTAAGCGGTCCGAAGCGTTCATGCGCTGGTACCAAGTATCCGGGAGCAAATTGGTCAAGTAGTCTGAATTGCGGACAGAGAAACGCAATGAGACCAACATCGTGATAAGGAGTAGGCCGATGGCCCACGGTCGCACCCGCGCAGGCAGTCCCGCACGGAGGCCCAGCACGACGAACCAGGCGAAGAGGGGCCAGAAGTAGGCGAAGTACTGCTCACCCACCGCCTGATTAGGCGCTATTTCCATGAAATAGAATGCCGTGGTGAAGGCGATGTTCCAGACCATTGTCCACAGGAAATAGGACAGTGCCCCTTTGCCACGCAAAAGTTCCGCGAAACGGCCGCGCACCAGCTTGCGCAATAGTCCCATGCCAGAGGCAAACACCAATACGGCGAAGGCTACCGCATACAACACGCGCGGACCATTAGCGAAGAAGCCCGCCCAACCGAAATAAGTGAGCAACCAGATCTTGTCCAGCACGGTGTGATGAATGCCCGGGGTCTCATGCATATAGACAGAGAAGAAATCGAACACCTGCGGGAAGATCGCCAGAAAGCCCAATAGGGATACCGCCAACGAGGTGATATAGACGAACCATTCGCGGCCCAAGCCATGGCGGCGCCACTGCAGAATGATACCGGGCACGAGGATGAAGGCGTAGTAGTAATGCGTGAGGGATCCGCAGATATTCACCGCGATGAAGAGCACATAGGTCCATGCCTTCCGATGGCCGGATCCGATGCGTTCGGACAGCCAGGCGCTGGCCAAGGCGAAGAGACCCAGGAATTGGTAGTTGCGTGCTTCCAGGTCCAGTTGGGCCACGGCAGGGCTGAGCGAGAAGAGCACCACCACCAGCAGGGCAAGGTCACCGGAGCCGGAGATTTGTCTAACGAGCAGGAAGAGCAGCAGCGCGGTGAGGAGTCCCACGAGGAAGTTCAGCACCATGCCGTCATTCAGGTGGAAGCCGAAGAAGTGGTGTACGACATGGAGCGCCCAGAAATAGAGTGGCGGATGGCGATCCAGCGTTGACATATCGGTGGCCACCTTGTGGAAGTCCAGCTTCGGCGTGGCATAAAGGGCTTGCACATCGGCCACGGACGTCTCCTTGTCACTAACGGACGCGAACTCTTCCTGATAGAGACCTTGGTTGGCGGCGCTGCATAGGTAACTGATGCTCTCATCATAGGAGAGTCCGCGCTTCTCGAAGAGCACGCCATGAAGCCGGATGCCCAATGCCAGCAGGAGCAACAGGATGAGCGCCGCGCGTCGGGCGAGTGGGATCTGCGCTTTGAGCATACTGATCTTCGGGGTGATCATGTCGTGCCGGGAGCGCGATGATAGCACAATGTGGGCGAGAGGTCCGCTCATTGGCTTTCCCTTTGGGGACCAGCTACATTTGCAGCCCCATGCGGCGCCTTTCCCTCTCTTTCTTCCTGCTACCGCTGCTGGGATTTTCACAGGACCCCGCGAATTCATTGCTCTGGAAGGTGGACGGCAACGGTTTGACACGCCCGAGTTACGTGGTCGGAACGGTGCACAGCCGGGATGCGCGCGCCTTCGGCCAAGTACCACAATTGTTGCGCATCATAGCAAAGCAGGACGGCGTGGTAGGTGAACTCGACCTCACCGCACCCATCGGCAATCCGGCGGACCTTGCTGTGGCCATGATGATGCCGCCCGGCAAGGAGCTTAGCGGCTTCTATTCCAAGAAGCAATTGAAAGTGGTGCAGGACCGTGTGGAGCAGGAACTGGGTGCCATGGCGCTGCTCACCGCCCGCATGAAGCCTTTTTACCTGATGGCCATGCTTGGCGAGACCACTATGAAGGAGGACAGCGCGCTGGTGCTCGATCAATACTTGGAGCAAAAGGCCAAGGCCATGGGGAAGCAGGTGATCGGGCTGGAAACGATCCAAGAGCAACTCGCTGCCGTGGACGACCTGCCCTTGCAGAAACAGGCTGACATGCTCTACGACCTGGTGCAGCACGACCTCTATCGCGAGGACTTGGAGAAAATGTTGAATGCCTACGCCGCGCAGGACCTCGATTCGCTTACTCACATCTGCGCCATGGGCGGCATGCCCGCGATCTTCAACACCCGCCTGCTCACCGACCGCAACCGCGTGATGGCGCAACGCGCTGACAGTTTACTCCGGACGGGCCACACCTATCTGATCGCCGTGGGCGCCGCGCACCTGCCGGGTAACGATGGGCTGCTCGCGGCCTTGCGCGCCAAGGGCTATCGAGTGGTGCCTGTTCCTAAGAACGAACCCGCGATCGCACCGCGACAGCTGGGCCTCCTCGAACCGTGATCAGCGGTCTCTTTCTATTTGCTTTTTCGGATCACCCCCATCGAACAAACGATCGGGCGGTGGTCGCTCAACTCGTCCGGCAGGGTGCGCATGCCCCAGGCCTTCACCTGCGGGCCATGCAGGAGGTGGTCGATGCGAAAGCTGGGGAACTCCCCGATGTAGGTGTGCCCGAACCCTTGTCCGCTCTCGACGAACGCATCCGCCAAACCTGCGTGGCGCAACTCGTGGTAGCTGTAGCTCATCGGCGAGTCGTTCAGGTCGCCGCAGTAAACGATCGGCCATGGGCAGGTCCGCATGTGCTCCGTGATCCGGGCCACCTCCCGTGAGCGACGGATGAAAGCGTCCTTCAATCGCGCCATGATGCGCGGCCCGGCGGTTACGATCGAATCGCTTCCTCCGCCTTGGTCGATGCTGCGCATGAAGGCATAATCCGGGTCGTTGAAACGCAGGCTGGCGAGGTGCGCGGTGTAGACGCGAACTGTATCCGATCCGATAAGCAGGTCCGCCCAAAGACAGAGGTTGTTCAGCTCATCCGGGAAATGGATGGTGCCTTGCGCGACAACTGGCCACGTGCTGAAGATCGCGATGCCCATGTGATAGCCCCGGGCGTGCGCGGTGTAGGCGTCGGCGCAGGCGGTGTAGCGGTAGTTGTTCAGCAGGGGAGCCTTCACATCGAGCGGATTCACGCTGTCCACATGGAGGAACTCCTGCATGCAGAGGATGTCCGGATCCTCCACGCGGATCAGGTCCATCATCTCATCGCGAGTCTGCTGGTTGTGCGTCCAGTTGTACAGGTCGAAGAGGCGCACATTCCAGCTCATGATCGTGAAGGGCGTGCGCACGTCCTGCGGTGCATGCCGGTCACCGACGAACTGGACGTATTCACCGAGGTAGCTCCAACCGAGCAGGATCACGATGAGCGAAAGCCAAATGCGCTTCCTGCGGAAGACCAGCCACCAGACCATGCACAGCAAGTTCGCTGCGAGTATATAGGGATAGCCCATGCCGAAAAGCGCCAAGGGCCAGTATGTGGCAGGGCTCACCTTGGCGCTGAGATAGGCGAGCAGCAGCGCGACCGAGAAAAGCAGATTCACCCACCATATGGGGCGGTACCAGCGGGCAGGGCCGTTGGTCTCAGTGGTCTTGGCCTTCATTGAACAACAGGTCGCGTTCGGCCTTGCTGAGGCTGTCGTAGCCGGAGCGGGAGATCTTGTCCAAGATAGCGTCGATGCGCTCCTGCTTGCGCTTCTTGGCAGCGTTGAAGTCTGCATCCCTGTTGGAGCCGCGTGTGGTAGGCCGCTTCTCCACCCGCATGCGCGGTCCCTTTCGAGGAGTGAAGAACTTGACGATGCGCTCCAGCCATTGCACGAAGTTGAGCGACCAGTCGTTGCCCTTCGTCAGTTGCCGAGCAGCAAGGAAGCCATAAAGCGCTCCGCCGAGGTGAGCAAGATGCCCGCCGGTGTTGCCGCCCTCGCGGATGCCGATGAGGTCCAGCACCAGAATGGCGATGCCGATATACTTCAGTCGGACGGGGCCGATCAGGAAGAGGTTCATTTGCATGTCCGGGCGATAGGTGGCGATGCCGATCAATACGCTCATCACCGCGGCGGAAGCACCGAGGATGGGGCCATGGCTTTCCAGTCCCAACCGCCCCGGCGCGAAGGAACCCAAGACGTAGAAAAGGAAGCCCGCCAAGCCGCCCAAGAGATAGTTGCCGAGCAGGCGCTTGTCGCCGAGGATGCTCTGGAAGATCTGCGCGCTGAACCAGAACATCACCATGTTCCAGAAGAGGTGCATCGGCGCCTGATGCGTGAACATGTAGGTGATCGGCGACCAGGGTTTGCGCAGCAAGGACGCATCGTTGCTCGCCATCAATTGATCCAGTAGGTACGAGCTCGCCCCCTTCATTCCGAAGAGCCAACCGACAAGTTCCACCGCCCAGATGACAAGGAAGACGCCGATGTTGATCATCAGCAGCCGCTTCAGCATGCCGCCGGTGTTCCACTGCTGTTTGACGTCGTCAGTGATGGACATGGAAGGGGAGTGAGAGAGTGGATCGGCCGCAGACCTGCCTGCCGTTAGGCATTGGGCGCTGAGGCGCAAAGAGGAGCATGGTGGCTGTTGGAAGCATGACCGGACTCAAGACTCACGATTACTGGACTCACGACCGATAACTACCCACTGCGACTTCATGATACCACGCCCTTCTTCCGCCAGTAGATGATGATGAAGAAGCCGATGATCAGTCCTCCGAGGTGTGCGAAGTGCGCGACATTGTCGCCTGCCTTTTCGTGAACGCCGGAAAAGAGTTCCCATAAGCCGTACATCGCCACAAAGTATTTGGCCTTGATGGGTATGGGTAGGAAGAGGAGGAAGAGCTCCACATTCGGGAAGAACATGCCGAAGGCGATGAGGATGCCGAAGATGGCGCCGCTGGCACCGATCATCACGCCGTTGTAATCCCAGAAAAGCGCTTCCACGGCCGGGCCGCTGCCAGGGTGCTGGGCTGTGATATTGCTCATCACGGCGTTGGCTTGATCCAGCGAGATATGTGATGCCACCACCATCTGCTTCACCTCCGCCGCCTGTACGCCTGCCACCTCCACGTTCTGCACCATTTCACGTGTGCCATTGTAGCTCACAGCCATCTGCAGTGCCGCCGCGCCAAGGCCGCACAGCAGGTAATAGTTGATAAAGCGCTTGGGGCCCATCACGCGTTCGATCGGCGGGCCGAACATGAAGACGGCGAACATGTTTGCGAGGATGTGCCAGTACCAACCATCTCCCTCGCTGGGTCCGGCGTGCATGAACATGTGCGTTACGATCTGCCAGAGCTTGAAGTCCGGGGAGCCGATGGCGTGCAGACCCAGCCACGTGTCCAAGATGCTGCGGCCCATTGCGTCGCTGCCCAGCGCGATCTTCAGCAACAGCATCAGGCCATTGATGATGAGGAGGTTCTTCACCACCACGGGCAGGCGGGACGAGTTTCCGAAGAGGTTCATCGGCGTTCAAAGCGTTCGTCGAGCTCGTTCAGCCCGAAGGTGATCAATACAGGTTTACCCCCCGGGGTGAAGTAGGGCATCTCGCAGGCGAAGAGGCGGTCGATGAGGTCATGCATTTCCAAGGCGCCCAAGGTCTTTACGGGCAGATTGGTGGCGCTGCGGGCCATACCGCGTGCGAGTGTGGCGTTGCGTTCGGCCTTCAGCGATCCGCGTTCGTTGTGGACCTGTTCCAGCAGTTGGCCCAACAGTTCCGCAGGGTCTTCCGATCCGGTCTCCGCAGGCATGCCATTCACCGCTACGCTGCGACCACTGAGGGGTTCCAACTCGAATCCGAGGGCGTGCAGTTCAGGCAAAATCGCTAGCAATAGCGCGTGATCCACGGCATTCAGTTCCAGGGTCACCGGGAAGAGTTGTGCTTGGCTGCTTCCGCCGCCTTTCTCCAAGGAACGCATCGAACGTTCGAAGAGGATCCGTTCCAATGCGCGTTGCTGGTCCACCACCACGAAGCCGCTCTTCAGCTGCGCCAAGATGTAGCGGCCCAGCAACTGGAACACGGGCCGGTTGGTGTTCCACTCACCGATCTCACGGGAGGGCTATACGTGTGCGGAGGGAGCGCTGCCGGGCAAGCGTTCATCATGCTGCGT
>JBEPUG010000063.1:0-18603 GCA_041691695.1 Flavobacteriales bacterium | reverse complement strand
TCATTCGGCTCTACGCCGAACACCGCGTCATTCAGCTTGGCTTTCTTCCCGGTGGACTTGCCGTCCGCGCTGTGGATGTCGAGTTCCATCTTACTTCCAGATGATCACGATGCCACCCTTGGGTCCGGGTACGGAGCCATGGACGACCATGAGGTTCTTCTCTTTGTCGATCTTCACCACGCGCAAGTTCTCGGTGGTGATCTTGTTGCCACCGGTGCGGCCCGCCATGCGGAGGCCCTTGAACACGCGTGCAGGGTAGGACGATCCGCCTAGGGAACCAGGAGCGCGGCTGCGGTCGTGCTGACCGTGTGTGCTCTCGCCCACACCGCTGAAGCCGTGACGCTTTACAACGCCTTGGAAACCCTTGCCCTTGCTGGAGGAGGTGACGGTAACGAAACCACCTTCCAGGAACATGTCGGTGTCCAACTTGTCTCCCAACTTAAGTTCCTCAGTGAATTCTTTGAACTCGTGGCTCTTCACCTTGGGGGTGGTGCCAGCTTTCTTGAAGTGGCCAAGTGCTGCGGCCGGGGTGTTCTTCTCCCGTCGCTCGCCAAACGCGAGTTGAACAGCGTTATAGCCATCCTTCTCGATGGTCTTCACGTGGGTCACCACGCAGGGGCCAGCCTCGATCACGGTGCAACCCAAGAGGTTGCCTTCCGCATCATGCAAGCTGGTCATCCCGACCTTTTTTCCGATCAATCCGCTCATCGCTTTCTCTTATTACACGGGTCAGACCTTGATCTCCACGTCCACGCCGCTGGGAAGTTCCAGTTTCATCAGCGCATCAATGGTCTTGCTGCTGGAGCTGTAGATATCCATCAGGCGCTTATAGCTGCACAGTTGGAATTGCTCGCGCGCCGTCTTGTTCACGTGCGGGGAACGCAGCACAGTGAAAATGCGCTTGTGCGTAGGCAAGGGGATGGGGCCGCTCACCACGGCGCCAGTGCCCTTCACCGTCTTTACGATCTTCTCGGCGCTCTTGTCGACGAGATTGTGATCGTAAGACCGCAGCTTGATCCTGATCTTTTGGGTCATCAGTTGGGGGTCGACTTATGCTGAAACTTTACCACGGACCTTGGCCAAAACGGCTTCGGTGATGTTATTGGGAGCCTGTTGATAGTGGCTGAATTCCATAGTGCTGCTCGCACGGCCGGAACTCAGGGTACGCAGAGAGGTAACATAGCCGAACATCTCGCTCAAAGGCACCGTGCCCTTGATACCCTTCGCGCCAAGGCGGTCCTCCATGCCTTGGATCTGTCCGCGTCGGCGGTTGAGGTCGCCAACGATATCGCCCATGTTCTCTTCGGGCGTGATCACTTCGATCTTCATGATCGGCTCAAGCAGGATAGGCTTGGCTTTCGGAACTGCGGAACGGAAAGCGCTCTTCGCGGCGATCTCAAAGCTTAGTGCGTCGGAGTCCACATTGTGGAAGCTTCCGTCGTACAAGGTCACCTTCATGCTCTCGATAGGGAACCCTGCCAACACACCATTCTGCAAGGAGGCTGCAAAGCCCTTCTGCACCGATGGGATGAATTCCTTCGGGATGGATCCACCCTTGATGGCATCGATGAACTCCAAACCGATCTTGGCCGGGTCCGTCTGTGGCTCGATACGCACGTGGATGTCCGCGAACTTTCCGCGACCGCCCGTCTGCTTCTTGTACAATTCACGGTGCTCCACCGTTCCGGTGATGGCCTCCTTGTACTTCACCTGTGGGGCACCTTGGTTGAGTTCAACCTTGAACTCGCGCTTCATCCGGTCCACCAGGATCTCCAAGTGAAGTTCGCCCATGCCGTTGATAACGGTCTGGCCGGTCTCCTCGTCGGTATTCACCTTGAACGTAGGATCCTCCTCGGCCAGTTTGGCCAATGCCTGTCCCATTTTGTCCAGGTCGGCCTGGGTCTTGGGTTCAATAGCGATCCCGATCACCGGCTCGGGGAAGCTCATGCTCTCGAGGATGATCTGGTTGTCCTCGTCGCACAGCGTGTCGCCGGTACGGATGTCCTTGAAACCTACTGCTGCACCGATATCGCCGGCTTCGATGACGTCGACAGGGTTCTGCTTGTTGGAGTGCATCTGGAAGATGCGGCTGATACGCTCCTTCTTACCCGTACGCATGTTCTGCACGTAGCTGCCCGCATCCACCTTGCCGCTGTAGCAGCGGAAGAATGCCAAGCGACCGACGAAGGGGTCAGTGGCGATCTTGAAAGCCAAAGAGGCCATCGGCTCGGTCACGCTTGGCTTTCGCAGGACCTCCTCCCCTGAATCAGGGTCGTGGCCGACCACCGCCTCGATGTCCATCGGGCTGGGCAAGTAGGCCATAACGGCGTCGAGCATGGTCTGCACGCCCTTGTTCTTGAACGCTGATCCGCAGAGGATCGGCGTGATGCTCATGTTGATGGTGCTGATACGGATGGCGTTCATGATCTCCGCTTCCGTCAAACTATCGGGATCGGCGAAGTACTTTTCCATCAACTTGTCGTCGCTCTCGGCCACGGCCTCGATCAACTTGTCGCGCCATTCCTTCACCGTCTCCTTCAGGTCCTCAGGGATGGGAACTTCCGACCAGGTCATGCCTTGGTCAGCCTCATTCCACACCATGCCGTGGTTGTTCACGAGATCCACCACGCCTAGGAAGCCCGCTTCCGCGCCGATCGGCACTTGCAAAGGCACTGGGTTCGCGCCGAGACGGCTCTTGATCTGGGCCACTACGTTGAAGAAGTCCGCACCACTCCGGTCCATCTTGTTGACGAAGCCGATGCGGGGCACCTTGTACTTGTTGGCTTGGCGCCATACGGTCTCGCTCTGTGGCTCTACACCGCCCACAGCGCAGAAAAGCGCCACCGCGCCGTCGAGAACGCGCAGGCTGCGCTCCACCTCCACGGTGAAGTCCACGTGGCCAGGGGTATCGATCAGGTTGATCTTGTACTCGTGTCCACGATATTTCCAAGCGGTGGTAGTGGCGGCGGAAGTGATCGTGATGCCACGCTCCTGCTCCTGCTCCATCCAATCCATCGTGGCGGCACCATCATGCACCTCACCGATCTTGTGCGTCAGGCCGGTATAGTACAGGATGCGTTCGGACGTCGTCGTCTTCCCGGCATCGATGTGGGCCATGATGCCGATGTTGCGGGTGTATCTGAGGTCGCGGGCCATGTGGGTCCTGTGTGCTGCTTGTTCTTAGAAGCGGAAGTGGCTGAATGCCTTGTTGGCCTCGGCCATCTTGTGTACTTCCTCCTTCTTCTTGAAGGCCGCTCCTTCTTCCTTGGCGGCGGCCATGATCTCATTGGCGAGCTTCTGCTCCATGCTGCGCTCGTTGCGCTTGCGGCTGTAGCTGATGAGCCACTTCATAGCCAAGCTCACCTTACGGCTGTCGCGCACGGGCTGAGGGATCTGGAAGTTAGCACCGCCTACACGACGGCTGCGAACCTCCACTTGTGGCGTCACGTTCACGATGGCCTTGCGGAAGATCTCGAGGCCGTCCTCGCCGGTCTTCTCTGCCACCATGTCGATAGCGCTATAGAAGATGTCGAACGACTTGCTCTTCTTGCCGTCGTACATCAGGTTGTTCACGAACTTGGTCACCGTCACATCACCGAACTTGGGGTCCGGGAGAGTCGTGTGCTTGGCTGCTTTCTTACGCATCGTTCAATTTCGTCAGTCTGTTCCTGCGGCGGACTATTTCTTCTTGGCAGCAACGGCGCCTGCCTTCTTGCGCTTGGTGCCGTACTTGCTGCGGCGCTGGTTGCGGCCTTCCACTCCCGAGGTGTCAAGCACCCCACGTACGATGTGGTACTTCACACCGGGTAGGTCCTTCACACGACCGCCCCGAACCAACACGATACTGTGTTCCTGCAGGTTATGGCCTTCGCCGCCGATGTATGCGATAACCTCCATCTTATTGGAGAGGCGCACCTTGGCCACCTTGCGAAGGGCCGAATTCGGCTTCTTCGGGGTGGTTGTGTACACCTTGGTGCACACGCCGCGGCGTTGAGGGCATTCCGTGAGGGCCACCGACTTGCTCTTGACGGTGGGGACCTTGCGGCCTTTGCGGATCAGCTGTTGAATGGTTGGCATGAGCTCCTTTTCGTACTGTTTATCAGCCGTTTCGCCCTACAGAGGTGGCTAAAAACGGGCTGCAAAAGTAGCAGGAATCACTTACCAACCAACGTGTGTTCGTCAAAAATCTTCGTGCGCGGTCTTCCCCGGTCCTTCCGGCGACGGTCGCTGACCAGCCTCCTACATCACTAATGCCACGTCAGTGCTGGATCTATCGTCGATCTCCGATCTCGGCTACCGCTCGACTTCCCATCTTCCTAAAGGTTACATATTCACCCCAATACCTATCTTTGATAGCCTCATTTGATATCATCATGCTACCTACCACGTATTCTCTTACCCCGCGAACGCTCTCCCTGTTGGCCTCCATTTCAGAGCGCCTTGGTGAAGTGAACGCCGCCCACCTCCACCATCCTTCCCCACAGCTTCGACGCGCGCATCGCGTAAGCACCATCCATGCCACATTGGCCTTGGAGGACAATCCACTAGACGGGCATTCAATAGCTGAGCTGCTCGATGGCCGGGTGCCCGATACGGCCAACTCCGGTGAACTGGAGGTGCTTAACACCATCCGTCTGTACGACCTTCTGCCGACCCTGGATCCCTTCCTCAGCCAAGACCTCCGCCACGCGCACGGCGAACTGATGCATGGATTGGCGCTTGAACCCGGCCGCTACCGCACCGGGGCCATGGAGGTGATCTATGGTGATCGCCCCGGAAGTCGCAAGGCCGGCGGGCGCAACATCCCCAGCCAAGTAGAGCAGTTGCTACACTTCGCCGAAAACGACGAGACACCGATGCTGATCACCAGCTGCGTGCTACACTACGGACTCATCAACCTACGTCCTTTCACCGCAGGGAACGGCCGCATCGCCAGGCTCTGGCAGAAGCTGATGCTGATGCGCCAATGGCCGGTCTTCGCATTGCTTCCGCTGGAAGGATTCATCCAACGCAGCCGAACGGGATACTATGCCGCCATCGAGTTCGCCGATCGGCAAGGTGAGTGCGGCGGCTTCATCACTTATACGATGGAGCGGATCGATGAGGCACTGCACGAGTTACTCATCCGCGAACGCCGCGTACTGCAAGGCCCCGAGCGCCTGTCGACCTTTCTACAGAATAGAGACCGCGGCCGCTTCAGTCGCAAGGATTACCGCCGGGATTTCCCGGAGCTCTCGCCCGCCACTGCCAGTCGCGACCTCGCGGATGCTGTGGATGCCGGATCGATCGAACGCATCGGAACTGGAAGGGCGACATGGTACAGACCGAACCGTTAACCTGGAAGATCACTGGAACGGAACCTCCCCTGGTTCCTGAAAATCAAAATCCCAAGTGCCTGCAGCGAAGGAATCGAAGCTATTGAAGCGGAAACCCGCCCCATGGCTGTCTGGTAGGTAGGGATAGAACCCGAGTGAAAGCTCGAAGGTGTTCACCAGCAAATTCTCGTTGCGGACCAGCAGGCCTATGGAGAAGGCGGTGTTGATGCGCCCGGAAAACACGGCGTCGCCTTGCCCGCCAATGGTGCCGAAGCCGGCAAGGATCACGGGTGCCACCTTGAAGCCCAGCCACGACCACGGGGCGTAGAAGACCGTCTCGCTGCGGAACATCTCCTTGTGCGTGCCTGTGAGCACATTACTGGAAAAGCCGTAGAGTTGAGAGCCATTCAGGTTCAACGCTACATAAGGCGGCTTATCGAAACCATAGATCGCATTGAAACGGAAGAATTGCCGGAAGTGCCAGCGTCCCCAGGTCCGCAGGTCGGTGAAATAGAGCAGACGCAGGTCCAAGGCGCCATCCACCTCGTTCCCGGCCTGAAAAAATGTCCCGTAGGCGATGTCCGCGGAGAAGTAACCGAAGTTATCGTAGTTGCGACCGCGCGAGACCTCCGCTCCCAGGTAGGGCCGGTTAACTGTGAGTTCCCGTCTATCCACCCCAGTGGTGAAGGTGAGCAGCAAGCCTTCCGGTACATCCTCCGAATTACCAAAGTGGAAGAGATAGCGTTCCTTGTAATACTGGCGGATGCTCAGGCCCCCGCTTACGAGAAATAGGGAGTTGTCGCTGTATTGGCCTATCGGATCGATCACCGGCGGTGGGCGGGTCGCGTAGCGCGTTTGTGCATAGCGCGCGGCCAGGACGAAATTGCTGTTGCTGCTGCCCGGTTCCGTGCCATTTCCAAGGCGGAAGCTGCGACCGGCCCACAAATCCAAAGCGGCCGGTGACAACGAATAGCTGGATAGCACCGTGCCCTCGGTGTCGTACACCTTGTACTTGCCCCAGCCCTTGTCCCAGCTCAAGCCCGCCGCCCATTTCGCCAAGGGGGAATAGAACGGACGTTGAAGGCTTATGCCGATATCGTTTCCATCCGGGCCAAGGGAATAGTGGGCATTGGAGGAAATGTAGCTGTTCCTGATGTTGTATACCTGATGAGACCCGGAGAGCAGGAGCTGCGGCTGGCCCAACACCACCCCTACTTGCTGTTCCACCGCCTGTCCCCAGCCCAGAAAGTTCCGCTCGCGCACAGTTACACTACCGCTGGAGAGGTCACCTTCGCCATCCACATCGATGGACCATTTGTCGTGCACGAGTACCACGAGGTCAACGCTGTCCTTCGCACCCTGGACGGGTTCCACGGTGATGCGCGCTTCGGTCACGAATGGCGATGCTCGGATCACGCGCTCGGATTCAGTCACCTGGAGCGGGTCCAAGGGCTGAAGCGGTTTCACCAGCAATAGGTTGCGGACCACCCTCTGTCGCGTCTTCCGGTGCAGTCGGTTCCCCCAGCGTTGCAGTCCGTTCACCGGAGCTTGGGCTGTGTCATCCACGGAATAGCCGAAAGGATCAAGTGTATGGATCTCGATATGCCGGACGATCTTGCCTTTGTCCTTCTCGAAGGGATCGACACGCTCGGTCCTTGGCGCGGATGGTGGAGCTTCGGGTCCATTCTTCGGCTCTACGAAGATGCCGCTGTAGATCCATCGCGTCACCTTGTGCTTCGAGGAATAGTCATGGATACGGTTGTAGATGGTGTTCGAGCTATCCGACTGTGCCCAAGCCATATCCGGACCGAAGAACGCGCAGCCCATCACCGCTAAAGACAGCACAGAGTGCGCTTTCCATGCTGGGAAAAAGGCGGAGGAATTCATGCGGATCGGCGCGGAAAATACGTCGATCAAATACTCGTTTCCGCGCAACGACAAGATAGGTCGCGTTGTTCTCAGCGATACGTCCGACCACATCGATCATCTGCCTAGAACCGCATTGGTCCAAGTGGATCGTTCCTACACCGAAATGTTCGTTAAACGAGATCTTCGCACCCCAAGTCCTTTGCCTAGCCGCCTAATCTTGCGGCGTGAAAAAGGAGCACGAGGAAGAACGGAGGTCCGGTCCCCTGGCGCGGATGCGCATGCTTCTGGGTGTGCTGTTCGGGAAAGTGCGCGGCTCGTCCGTGGGTTCCCACTTGAAGGACCTATGGATGCTGGCGCTGCCCTATCAGGTGGCTGCCGTCACCACCGCCTTGGTGGCCGTGGGTTTCACGAAGCTCTTCGTATGGGTGGAGCACCGGAATGTCGCGATGATCACAGCGCATCCGAATTGGATCTTCATCAGCGCGCCACTATCCTTCCTAGTGAGTTGGTGGATGGTGCGCAGCTTTTCTCCCATGGCCGGCGGCAGCGGGGTCCCACAAGTGATCGCAGCCGCTGAAGTGGCCGATGACGCGGAGAAGGAGGACGGCAGTTGGCGCTTCCTCAATGTGCGGATCATCTTCGTGCGCATCGTCTCCACCCTCGCGATGGTGGGCGGGGGTGGCGCGATCGGCCGCGAAGGCCCCATCCTCCAGATCGCTAGCAGCGTGTATCGCGTGGTGCACAGGCTGCTTCCACCATTCTGGCCCAAAGTGAGCCGACGCATCATGCTGGTGACCGGCGGCGCAGCCGGACTTAGCGCGGCCTTCAACACGCCGCTCGGCGGCATCGTCTTCGCCATGGAGGAACTCACACGCTCGCACATCGGTAAGTTCCGCACTGCGGTACTCAGCTCGGTGATCATCAGCGGTATGACGGCACAGTGGCTCCTCGGCCCCTACCTATTGCTCGGTTATCCTCAGCTGGAACGCGTGGGCCCTTCCTTCATGTACACGCTGCTCGCCATCAGCGCGGTGGCCGGGGCGATGGGCGTGTGGAGCGGAAAAGCCGTGCTTCTGCTGGACAAGGTGCGTCGTGCGATCCGTGGGCGCGTCGCGCAAGGGACATTCGTTCTGCTGTGCGCGCTCACCTTCGCCTGCGTCGTGCGCGCCTTCGGACCGATGTCGCTCGGTAGCGGCGAGACCTTGCTCGATCAATATCTATTCGGCGCGGCGCCCTCCCCATCGATACAGGATGTGGCGGGAAGGCTGCTCGGTTCCATCGTCTCAACCGGCGCCGGCAGCGCGGGCATGCTGTTCGGCCCGGCGCTCTCCTCGGGTGCGGCCATCGGGGGGCTATTCGGTCATTGGTTCGGCGTGGACCGTGGCCAACTGAACATCCTTGTGCTCGGCGGTATGTGCGCGTTCTTGACCGGCGTCACGCGTTCGCCCTTCACCAGCGCCATCATCATCCTTGAAATGACGGACCGGCATAGCGCGATCCTGCAACTGATGTACGCGGCCATGATCGCGTCCATCGTGGCGCACGCCATTGACGATACCTCTTACTACCAGCGCATGAAGGACCGATTGATCGCATCCGTGCCTGGATTGAGGATGAGGCTGAGGGGTCCTGGCGATGAGAGTCATGAGTCTTGAGTCTACGAATAGTGGGTCTTGAAGCCCTCCGCGGTTCAAAAGCATTTCTGGCCGCTGCGTTCAGCATCAGTAATTTCGCACTCGACCATGGAACAATACCACGACCTGCTCCGCCACATCCTGAAGAACGGGGTGCGCAAGGGTGACCGTACCGGAACTGGCACGCTGAGTTGCTTCGGCTACCAGATGCGCTTCGACCTCGCCGATGGTTTCCCCATGCTCACCACCAAGAAGTTGCACATAAAGAGCATCATCCACGAATTGCTCTGGTTCCTGCAAGGCGACACGAACATCAAGTACCTGCAAGAGAACGGCGTGAAGATCTGGGATGAATGGGCCGACGCCGATGGCGATCTTGGACCCGTCTATGGCTATCAATGGCGCAACTGGCCCACTCCTGACGGCGGTCACATCGACCAGATCGCCAAGGTGGTGGAGATGATCAAGACGAACCCGAACAGCCGCCGCTTGATCGTTACCGCGTGGAATCCTGCCGACGTGGACAAGATGGCCCTGCCTCCTTGCCATTGTCTCTTCCAATTCTTCGTAGCGGACGGTAAACTCTCCTGCCAACTCTACCAGCGCAGCGCCGATACGTTCCTCGGCGTGCCGTTCAACATCGCGAGTTATGCGTTGCTCACCTTGATGGTCGCGCAGGTCTGCGGATTGAAGCCGGGCGAATTCGTCCATTCCTTCGGTGACGTACACCTTTACCTCAATCACATTGAGCAGGCCGAACTCCAACTCACACGGGAGACACGACCGTTGCCCACTCTACACATCGATCCTTCGGTGAAGGACATCTTCGGGTTCCGCTTCGAGCACTTTACGCTCACGGATTATGACCCGCATCCACACATCAAAGCCACCGTCTCCGTATGATAATCAGCGCAATAGCCGCCGTGGCCGAGAACGGCGTGATCGGCAACAAGGGTCAGCTCCCTTGGAACCTGCCGGACGATATGAAGTTCTTCCAGCGCACCACACTCAACCACCCGGTGATCAGCGGTCGCAAGAACTACGATAGCATCCCCGATCGTTTTCGTCCTCTGCGGGACCGTGTGAACATCGTGGTGACGCGGGATACGGACTATGAAGCGCCCGGAGCGATCGTTTGCCACTCCCTGAAAGAGGCCATGGATATCGCGAGTAGTTCAGAGGTGAAGGAAGCCTTCCTCATCGGCGGCGGGCAACTCTATACCGAGGCCTTTGACGCGGACCTCGTGGATCGCATCTATCTCACTACCGTGCATGCCAAGCCCGAGGGGGATGTCTTCTTCCCCAAGATCGGTAACGGCTGGAAGGAAGTATGGAGCGAAAAGCACAAGGCGGACGAACGGCACAAGTACGCATTCACGTTGGCCGTGCTGCAGCGGTGACCATCGCGGGGCCGGTCTCTACCTTCGGCCCATGCTTTCCCGATCACCTAGCGCTGGCCGTGCGCTGACCGTTGCTTTTGTCCTTCTCGCATCGTCCTTCACCATCCGCACCATCGCGCAGCGTCCTGCGGAACAGCCGGACGCCGCGCACATCCTTCACGACATGGAGAAGCTTCCCGTGGTTGGCAGCGTGCTCTACATCGCGGCGCATCCGGATGACGAGAACACAAAACTTATCGCGTGGCTCTCCAATGGTAAAAAGGTGCGCACTGGCTACCTGAGCCTAACACGTGGCGACGGTGGGCAGGACCTACTCGGGCCCGAACTGGGTGATGCGTTGGGGATCATCCGCACGGAAGAGTTATTGGAAGCACGACGCATCGATGGTGGCGAGCAGTTCTTCACCCGAGCAAGCGATTTCGGCTATAGTAAGAATGCCAAGGAGAGCTTTGAGAAGTGGGGGCACGACGCCGTACTCAGCGACATGGTTCGCGTGATCCGCACCTTCCGCCCGGACATCATCATCACGCGCTTCCCTCCCACCCGTGAGGCAGGGCATGGGCATCACGAGGCCAGCGCGATCCTCGCCCATGAGGCATTCAAACTGGCAGGCGACCCCACGGCCTACCCGGAGCAACTCAAGGAAGGTCTCACCGTTTGGCAGCCCCGTCGCCTGTACTTCAATGGAAGCACTTGGTGGAAGAAGGATCTCGCGGACATCGCCAAGAAAGACTCCGCCTGGTACTCTGTGGACGTGGGTGGCTTCGATCCATTGCTGGGTCTCAGCTACACCGAACTTGCCGGTCGCAGCCGCAGCATGCACAAGAGTCAAGGCTTCGGTGCGGCGCAAACCAGAGGTGAGCAGATGGAATACCTGCACCTCGACATGGGCGACAAGCCCAAGACCACCGACATCTTCAATGGCATCGACATGACGTGGGGCCGGATCAAGGATGGCGATGCGGTAGGCAAGAGCGTGGACGCGCTGATCGGCAACTACGACGTGCGAGCACCTGAGAAAAGCGTGGGTGCGCTTTGCAGCGTGGCCAGCGCTGTGGATGCGTTGCCGCCCTCTGCCTGGAAGGACCGCACGCGAAAGCTGGTGGGCAAATTGCTGCTCGATGTCACCGGCACCGTGGTGCAGGCCTTGTCCGATGGGGATGAGGCGGTGACTGGTGACTCCGTGAAGGTGGCCTTGAACATCCTCACGCGAAGCAGCTCACCCGTTCAATTCGATGGACCAGCAGGGAAGGTTGTCCCGCTCGGACAAAATGCCCCCCTCGCCATCCCTGTGGGCCTGAAGGCACCCATGACACCTGACCAACCGTATTGGCTGGCGCTTCCACACGGCAATCTCTTCGACATCGCTGACCCGACGCTGATCGGAAAGGCCATCATACCGCAGGAATTGGAGGTTCAGTACACGCTTCGGTTCGGAGTCAACACCATGGTGCAAGGCGTCGTGCCGGTGCTGCATGAACGAGTGGACCGCGTGAAAGGCGAACTGATCACACCTGTGTATGTGGTCCCTCGGATCACGCTTCAACCTTCCACGAACATCATCGCCACCACCACGAAGACCTCGCAATTCAAGGTCGACGTGATCGCACATGGCGACATCGCACCGGAAACAGCATTGCAGCCGATCATCCCGTCCGGTTGGGCGCTTGATCCCGCTTCCGTGCGGATCCCCCAACTAAAAGCCGGGGATAGAACATCCTCGATGTTCCGCGTCACCCAAAAGGACAATGCGAAGCTCGGTGACCTGCATTTGCGGACGATCGGGAAAGAGATGAACGATCGTGTCCTTCATCGGATCGACTACCCGCATATTGTGCCGATGAACTTCTACACGCCAGCGGATGTGAAGCTCGTGCCATTGGACGTGAAGGTGAACGTACAGCGCGTCGGCTACATCATGGGCGCGGGCGATGAGGTGCCGCAGGCCATGGAACAGCTCGGCATTACAGTGGACCTGATCGATCCGGCCACGGCGACCTTGCAGTCCTTGTCGAAGTATGATGCCATCGTCACGGGCATCCGCGCTTACAACGTGGACCAAGCGCTGAAGGACCTGAACCCGGTGCTGATGCAATATGTGAAGAACGGCGGCACCTTGGTCGACCAGTACAATACCCAGAGCCAGGATATGGTGATGCCGGATTCGCTCATCGGACCGTATCCTTTCACCATCACCCGCGACCGCGTTACCGTGGAGGAGGCACCACCCACCTTCCTCGATCCCAAAAACCCGCTGATGACCACGCCGAACGTGATCACCATGAAGGACTTTGACGGCTACGTGCAGGAACGCGGCACCTACTTCCTTGGCAACCTCGACCCGCACTACACCGCACTTATCGCGTGGAACGATCCAGAGGAAGCACCACTCAATGGCTCGCTGGTGATGTGTGATTATGGCAAGGGACGGTTCGTGTATACAGGGATCGGCTTCTTCCGTCAACTGCCTGCGGGAGTTCCCGGCGCATATCGGCTGTTTGCGAATTTGATCGCGAAGAGGGAGACGAAAGGCGAATGATACCGAGCGAATGAAAAATGATGAATGATGAATGAAAAATGAAAAACATGGATCATCATGGAGCGCAAGTATGACATTGAAGACCGGTGTGTGATATTCGGCGCAGCCATTGTGAAATTCACGGATGCACTGGCAAACACCAAAGCAGGGAATCACCTTGGCGGTCAGCTACTGCGCAGTGGCACAGCTCCCGCATTGCACTACGGCGAAGTACAAGGAGCAGAATCTCCCCAAGACTTCATCCATAAGATGGGCATTGCGCTGAAGGAACTCCGCGAGTCCAAGAACAACATGAAGATCCTGTCGCTAGCCGGTCTGATGGACCTGTCAAAACCGGAACAAGACTGGTTGTTGAAGGAATGCTGCGAGCTGATAGCGATCTTCAATGCCAGTGTAAAAACTGCGCAGAAGAATAACCCTAGGAAGAAGTGACCCCTGATCGCTGAGCGGCATTCAGCATTCTACATTTTTCATTCATCATTTTTCATTCCAACAATCCCAACGGCTCATGATCGCATGACGGAAGATCGTCCGCCCTTTCTTCGCACTTGGCGTAACGTCTATATGCTGCTCGTGGCCGTATTCGTGGTGGAAGTGGTTCTGATGTATTGGCTCACGGTCCACTTCTCATGAGTGCGTTGGATTGGATCGTGCTGGTGGGCACCTTGGTGCTGATCGCCGGCTATGGCACTTGGCGGACGCGGAAGGAACACTCCCGCGAGGATTACCTGCGTGCCGGCAATAGTTCGCGCTGGTGGGCGGTAGGCTTCGGCGTGGTGGCCACGCAGTTGAGTGCCGTCACCTTTTTGAGCACGCCGGGTCAGGGCTACCTCGACGGCATGCGCTTCATCCAGTTCTACTTCGGCTTGCCGCTGGCGATGGTGGTGATCTGCGTAGTGTTCATCCCGATGTACTACAAATGGAAGGTGTACACGGCGTATGAGTTCATCGGCAAGCGCTTCGACCGCCGCATGCGCCTGCTCACTGCGATCCTCTTCCTCGTTCAGCGCAGCCTTGCCGCTGGCATTACCATCTACGCGCCATCGATCATCCTTAGCAAGGTGTTGCACATCCCCTTCGAGTGGACATTCGCCATTACCGGTCTTGTGATCCTCTACACCACCACGGGCGGCGCCAAGGCCGTAAGCGCGACGCAGACGCAGCAGATGGCGGTGATCTTCCTCGGCCTTGCCGTCACATTCGGCGTCCTCGTGCACCAGCTCGCGCAACCGTTGCCCGGAGGTCAGGCAGGGATGTCCTTTGTGGAAAGCCTGAAGATGGCCGGAGCGCTTGGGCACATGAACATCATCTCCACCGAGTTCAATGCGAACGACCGATACACGCTGTGGACGGGCATCCTCGGCGGCTTCTTCCTGCAACTTTCCTACTTCGGCACCGACCAGAGCCAGGTGGGACGCTACCTCAGCGGACGCACCAGCGGGCAGGCCAAGCTGGGCATGATCTTCAACGGCCTGGTGAAGATCCCCTTTCAGTTCGTGGTGCTGCTGAGTGGCGTGCTGGTCTTCGTCTTCTACCTCTTCCACGCGTCGCCGGTGCATTGGAATGAGCGGAATCTCGAGGTGCTGAACAACAGCCCGGCAGCCGCGCAGGCGCATCACATGGAAGCGCAGCACGCTGCGAACACCCTGGTGATCGAAGCGCGTTCCGCAGCGCTGCTCAATGCGATCAGAAGCGGCGATGATGCCCATATCGCACAGGCGCGTCTAGCGGTGAATAGCATCCGGGCAACAGATGATTCCCTGCGTGCATCGGTCAAGACACTGATCACGCAGGTGGCGCCACAGGCCGAATCGCGGGACGACGACCACATCTTCCTCTCCTTCTCCATGGCGCATCTGCCTGCGGGCATCATCGGGTTGTTGCTCGCCGTTATGCTCAGCGCGAGCATGAGCACTACCAGCGCTGAGCTGAACGCATTGGCCACCACCACCACCGTTGACGTTATCAAGCGCGAATGGGTCGGCGAACAGCAAGTGACCGCTACGCGCTGGGCCACCATTCTTTATGGTGGGTTGGCCATGGCCTTCGCCGGTGTCGCGGCACAATTCGGCAATCTGATCCAAGCGGTGAACATCCTCGGTTCGCTCTTCTACGGGACCATCCTTGGCATCTTTCTGGTCGCTTTCTTCCTGAAGCGAGTGCACGGCCGTGCTGTCTTCATCGCCGCGGTGGTCGCGGAAACGGTGATCATCGCACTTTTCGTACTGCAGAAAATGCATGTGATCGGCGAGATCGCCTTTCTCTGGTACAACCTCATCGCGCCCGCGATCGTGATCGTTCTGGCGCTCCTGCTGCAAGCGGTGCAACCGCCGGGAAAGGAGCAGCCGACCCCCGTGATCTCCTGAATGAAAAAGCCCCGTCACCAGTAGTGACGGGGCTTTCGATCAAAACGTTGGATCACTTCGCCTTGGGCATCCACTCCTTGATGTTCTCCTCGTTCATATTCACGTAAGCATCATTGCCCGCCTCCTTGGCTGCTTGCATGCTCGTCTTGGCCATTTCGATCGCATCCTTGTACTTCTCGTTGGCCGCAAACGCCAAGGACAAGGTGTACATATTGTAGAACTTCGGGTCCATCTTGAACGCGGTCTGCGCCCATTTCAGCGCTTCTTCGGGCTTCATGCCACGATCCAACATGAAGCGTGCGCTGTTGCCGTATGTGCTCGCCTTCACATCTTTTTCTGCCATGGCCTTCTGGATGTTCGCCAACGCCTGCGGGGTAGCGTTCGCCGCGATACCAACGCTCACTTGGGTGTTCTCCCAACGGATCACGAGGTTCGCCTTATCGTCCTTCACCGAATCGAAGTCAAACGTGAGGGTCTCGGTGAATGCTGAGGATCTTGGAGTCGCTTTCAACCGAAGGGCGTCCTCTTCTTTTTTATAATCGCCTTCTCCCGATTGCTTGCTGTTCTTGTTGAAGATGATCATCCACGTGTCCTTGCCGGGAATGGCGAACATCGAGTAGGTGCCCTTATCGAGCTTCTCCCCGTTGATCAGCACGGGGCTGTCGAAGGAGATCGTTGTGTTCGCATTGGCACCGAGCCGCCACAGCTTGTCGAACGGCAGCAGCTCACCGAAGATCTTGCGGCCCTTTACGCTGGGGCGAGAGTAGGTGACGTCCACGTTGGTGAGTCCCACCACCTGCTTCACCTCACCCAAAGGGCTGGCTTTCGGAAGGTCTTGGGCGATGGCTGAAAGGCCGATGGCGACGGTGGCCATGGAAAGAAGAATGCGGTTCATCATGTGTTTTTGAATAGGGGTGCAAAGGTAACCCGAGGTCTTATGCAGACTGTCTTATGCTGGTTGTCCTATGTCTTATGCAGTGCATAGCACATAGGACGGTCTGCTTAGAACAACACGTGTCTCCGACAACCTCTCTTCAGGCCACCTTCAACTGGCTCATGCGCGAACCCTCGAACTTCTCGCGCGCATAGCTCAGCGTGATACGCAGCTCAGAGGGACGCTCGTTGTTGCTCGGCACCTCATACATCGCATCGGTCATGATGGCCTCGCAGATACTGCGCAGCCCGCGGGCACCGAGCTTATAGTCCATGGCCTTCTCCACGATGAAGTCGAGCACTTTCTTATCGAAGGTGATCTTGACCTTGTCCATGTCGAAGAGCTTCACGTACTGCTTCACCAGCGCGTTCTTGGGCTCGGTAAGTATGCGCCGCATGCTCTCGCGATCGAGGGGATCCAGATAGGTGATCACCGGGAAGCGGCCGATGAGCTCGGGGATGAGGCCGAAGCTGCGCAGGTCGGTGGGACCTACATACTGCAGCAGGTTCTCATCGTTTATGCGGGACGCCTTGCTGGCGCTGTAGCCCACGGCACTGCTTCTCACCCTGCGGGCGATGATCTTCTGGATACCGTCGAAAGCGCCGCCGCACACGAAGAGGATCTTTCGTGTGTCCACTTGGATCAACTTCTGCTCCGGGTGCTTCCGACCGCCTTGTGGTGGCACGTTCACGATGGAACCCTCGAGCAGCTTCAGCAACGCTTGTTGAACGCCTTCGCCGCTCACATCACGCGTGATGCTGGCGCTGTCGCCCTTGCGGCTGATCTTGTCGATCTCGTCGATGAAGACAATACCGCGCTCGGCCTTCGCCACATCGTAGTCGGCGGCCTGGAGCAATCGACTGAGGATGCTCTCCACATCTTCGCCCACGTAGCCGGCCTCGGTGAGCACCGTGGCGTCGGCGATGGCGAAGGGCACGTTCAGCATGCGCGCGATGGTCTTCGCCAAAAGCGTTTTGCCCGTTCCGGTCTCACCTACGAGGATGATGTTGCTCTTCTCGATCTCGACATCGTCCGTCGAGACCACTTTCTGCATGAGGCGCTTATAGTGGTTGTACACCGCCACACTCAACACCTTCTTCGCATCGTCCTGTCCGATCACATACTCATCGAGATAGTTCTTGATGTCGACCGGTTTCTGCAGTACCACATTTCCTTCCAGCTCGCTGCGGTCGCGCTGGCTGAGCTCTTCGGAGATGATGTTCTGCGCCTGCGCGATGCAGCTGTCGCAGATGTGGCCGGTGATGCCGGCGATCAACACGTTGGTGTCCTGCTTATCACGCCCGCAGAACGAGCACTTGATCTCTTTCTTTTCCATCTGTCCGGGAAGTTGCGTTCATACGCTTGAACGGATCGCGAAGATACGGAGATGCCTGCGGAAAGGCCAGACCGTTCCGGACGCACTTCCTTATAAAAGAGGAAGGCCGACCGAGGTCGACCTTCCCTATTCCATGTTTGAAAGGTGCGACGCTTACGCTCCGCCCTTCGTGTTGCGCACGAGCAGCTCGTCGATCATGCCGTATTCCTTGGCCTCCTCGGCGATCATCCAATAGTCGCGGTCGCCGTCCTGGCTCACGCGATCAAAGCTTTGCCCACTGTGCGTGCTGATGATGTCGTAGAGCTCCTTCTTCAGTTTCAGGATCTCGCGCACGGTGATCTCCATGTCGATGGCCTGTCCTTCGGCCCCGCCCATCGGTTGGTGGATCATCACGCGTGAATGCTTCAGCGCGCTGCGCTTTCCTTTCGTGCCGGCGCACAGCAGCACCGCGCCCATCGAAGCCGCCATGCCCGTGCAGATCGTCGCCACGTCCGGCACGATGTACTGCATCGTGTCATAGATACCGAGACCTGCGTACACGCCGCCACCAGGGCTGTTCAGGTAGATCTGGATGTCCTTCTTCGGATCCACGCTCTCCAGAAAAAGGAGCTGTGCCTGGATAATGTTCGCTACTTGGTCGTCGATAGCGGTGCCGAGGAAGATGATGCGGTCCATCATCAGGCGGCTGAACACGTCCATCTGTGCCACGTTGAGCTGGCGCTCCTCGATGATGTAGGGCGTGATCGACGCGGTGATGTAACTGTCCAGCGTGGTGCTGGTGATGTTGCGGTGCTTCACCGCGTACTTCCGGAATTCGTCTTGGGGGATCATGTTTCGTTGGTTGATCTGGTCGCTCTATTTCGAGCGGGTTAGGACTTCATCGATAAGGCCGTAGGCCTTGGCCTCATCGGCTTTCATCCAATAGTTGCGGTCACTGTCCTTTTCGATCTTCTCGAAAGGCTGGCCGGTGTGTTGACTAAGGATATCATACAGTTCCTTCTTCACCTTCAGCACTTCCTTGACGGCGATCTCCATGTCGCGCGCCTGACCTTCCGTGGAACTCAGGGGCTGGTGGATCATGACCCGTGCATGTGGGAGCGCACTGCGCTTTCCCTTCGCGCCAGCGCAGAGCAGCACAGCCCCGAAGCTTGCTGCCATGCCCGTGCAGATCGTGGACACATCAGGAACGATGTACTGCATGGTGTCGTAG
>JBEPUG010000062.1:0-18702 GCA_041691695.1 Flavobacteriales bacterium | reverse complement strand
GAACACAGGTATCCTGCTCAGGTGCTGCCGACGGCACGATCACAGCGATGGTAAGCGGTGGAAGCCCCGGTTACCAATTGAACTGGACCGGCCCGGCAGGTTTCACGTCCACTTCAGCAACGCTGACGGACCTGGCACCGGGCACCTATTCGCTCACAGTGACGGACCTCTCCGGCTGTTCCATCACCGTCCTCGTTGTGCTGGCCGCACCTCCTGCGATAACGGTCTCAGCGATCCTCTCCGACTTCAACGGCGCGCAGGTGAGCTGCATCGGAAATGATGGATCGATAGACCTCACCATCGGCGGCGGCCAACCGGGTTATCAATTCGATTGGACCGGCCCCAACGGGTTCGCTTCCCAAGTGGAAGACCTGTCGGGCGTTGTGGCAGGCACATACCTGGTGACCGTTACTGATGCCAACGGTTGTTCCTCACAGCGCTCCTATGCGTTGCAATCGCCGCAGCAACCTACCTTGTCGGTGGCGGTGACGGGCAATGCCTGCGATGCATCTGACGTCGGCACCATTGACCTAACCATCTCGAACGGCACGTCACCGTATTCGATCCAGTGGACCGGTCCCAATGGTTTCACCTCCACCGATGAGGACATCAGCGGCCTCGCCACAGGGACCTACACCGCGACCGTTTCCGGTGCAACGGGCTGCCCGGCCACAGCAACTGCGGATGTAACGGCGCCCGCGCCCATCGATCTTGAACTCGGTATACCGACGTATGGCAACGTGAATATTCCCTGCAATGGCGACAGCTCTGGTGCGATCGCGTTGAACATCCTCGGCGGTTCCTCACCGTTCACCATCACCTGGTCGGGGCCCAACGGCTTCACATCGGACAGCACGGCGATAAGTGGACTTTTGGCGGGAACCTATTCCGTATACGTGCAGGATGACCACGGCTGTGCGCTGGACAGTTCGATCACTTTGGTCGAACCGGCCACAGCGGTAAATGCTTTGCTTACGGCAGCCTTCTATCCATCGGGTACCAACATCGCTTGCTTCGGGAACTCGGATGGTTCGATCAATGCGACCGTGATCGGCGGCAGCGGCGAGTACACCTATGATTGGCGCGGACCGGACAGCACCTCGTTCAGCACCGAGGATCTCAGTGGCATTCCTGCTGGCGACTACCAACTGGTGGTGACAGACACGAACCAATGCGCGACAACTGTACTGATGACATTGACGCAACCTGATACGGCGCTGTACGCGGAATACTCCACCGCGGACCACAACGGCTACGGTACTTCCTGCGCGAACAGCAGTGATGGCGCGATCGACCTGGCGGTTCTCGGTGGCAGTCCGGATTACGGCATTGCATGGAACGGCCCGAATGGATCCACTTTCATGGAGGACAGCATTGCCGGGCTTTCCTCAGGCAGCTATGTCCTCACCGCGACGGATGTGAACGGATGCGTGCTGACCGAGACCGTGCTCATCAGCGCACCACCCGCGATCGTACCCAACATCACAGCGGCCACATTCCCCTCGGGTACCAACATCAGTTGTGCGGGTATGGACGATGGTGCCATCAGCGCGACAGTGATCGGCGGCGCACCTGCATTGACCCTGCAATGGACCGGGCCGAACGGCTTCACTTCCACCGCAACAGCGATCGCTTCACTAGCGCCTGGCAGCTACTGCCTGCACGTGACCGATGCCAACGGTTGCATTGCGGATTCTTGCGCCATACTGATCGCGCCGGACACCTTGCAAGTGAACACAACGCCAACAGCAGCCTCGTGCGGCAACGCCAATGGATCCGTGGAAACGGCGATCACCGGAGGCGGCAACCCCTATTCATCCAGCTGGAGCAATGGCCAACAAAGCGCCGACCTCAGCTCTGTTCCGCAAGGCAGCTTTACCATCAACGTGACCGATGCCAACGGATGCATGGACAGCAGCACGGCGATCATCACTGGCACGCCCGGCGTAATGGCCTCGGCCGAGGTGAGCGGTCCGCTTTGCCACGATAGCGATGAGGGCGCGATCGATCTCACCGTTACCGCCGGTGCTTCGCCATTCGCCTATCTCTGGAATGGAACGATCACCAGCGAGGACCTAGATAGCCTTGTGGCGGGAGCCTATTCCATCACCGTGACGGATACCAACGGTTGCACGTGGGACACAACGTACGTCGTGACGGCACCTACGGCCATCGGAGCGGATACTACGCTGTCCATCTATGTGAACGGCACCAACGTGAGCACCGATGGCGGGCATGATGGCAGCATCAGCGTGGTCCCCACTGGCGGAACCGCGCCGTACACCTATCTCTGGAGCAACGGAGCGGCCACTGCCGCGATCCACGGACTAGCCGCCGGTACCTACACGCTGACCATCACCGATGCGCATGGTTGCACGCTGTTCCTTTCCTTCATCCTTACCCAGCCAGAGGTGTTGGAAATGCCAAGCGGATTCACACCGAACGGCGACGGGAACAATGACTTCTTCGTCGTTCACGGGATCGACGCGTACCCGAACAATCAACTCACCGTGCTGAATCGATGGGGCAATGTGGTGTACGATCAAATACACTATGCCAATGAATGGGACGGCGGAAACCAGGAAGGCAAAAAGCTGCCTGATGGGACCTACTTCGTGATCCTCAAACTCGGAAACGGCAAAACCCTCCAGCACTATGTGGACCTGCGGAGATAAGCCCCGAACACCGAAAAAGATGTGGAGCATCCGACATCTTTTGCCCGCTGCCCTGATGGTCTTGATCATCCAGACCGCGCATGCCCAGCAGGAGCCAATGATAAGCCAGTACATGTTCAATGGGCTGTTCCTCAATCCAGCCTATGCGGGCAGCCATCCATACACCAGTGCTACTTTGCTGCACCGCGCCCAATGGGTGGGGATCAAGGGGGCGCCGCAGACCAGCTTGGTCGGTATCGACGGCCCCTTGCTGGGAAACAAGATGGGGCTCGGGTTCACCTTGAGCAACGATGTCATCGGCGTGAGCCACGAAACAGAGATCGCCGGGAACTACGCCTACCGGATCCGCCTCGGCGATGATAGCCACCTCGCCTTCGGGCTCAAGGCCGGCGTCTCGCTCTACTCCGCAACGCTGAGCGACCTTACCTACTGGGACACGCAGGACGTGATCTACCAGAGCAACATCAGCAACGCGACAGTGGGCAAATTCGGTTTTGGAATTTACTGGAACAATGAGCGCTCCTACATCGGCCTCTCCATACCTACGCTCTATGCCGCGGATGGCAAGTTGACCAGCGGTTTACCGGATGCACCGAACCACTACTTCACGCAGCACTACTTCCTGAACGCGGGCCATGTTTATGAGATCAATGAGGACTTCGATCTCAAGCCCAGCATCTTGCTGAAATACCAATCCCAGGCACCTCCGGAAGTGGATCTCAACTGCAATTTGCTTTACAAAAAGCGGTTCTGGCTAGGCGTTGGCTATCGTACGGGTGACGCGGTAGTGGCCATGCTGGAATTCCAGATCAACCCGATGTTCCGCGTGGGTTATTCCTACGATGCGACCACCTCGCAACTGCGCGGCTACAACAGCGGTTCGCATGAGGTGATGCTCGGGATCGACCTGGGCAAGGAACCCATCGCGATCAAAAATCCCCGCTTCTTCTGATGCTTTGCGGGAAACATATCACGCGTTGGGTGATGCCTGCGCTTCTGCTCTGCTCCTGCGCGAGTTACCAAATTCGCAAGGGCGACGAGGCGTTGGGGTTACTGGCCTACTCGCAGGCGGAAAAGCATTATGACAAGGCCTTGCAGCACCGACAAGATCGCGACCTGCTGCTGCACGCGGCGGAGGCGGACAACAAACAGAACAAGATCGAGGAGGCCGCGGCGCACTATGCCTCCGCGGACAGCATAGTCCCGCTTGATGGCGGAGATGCATATGAATATGGCCAGCTCTTGATGAGCCTTGGCGAGTATGACAAGGCAGAGTACGTATTGGTCCATTCCCTAACCGACCAGCCGGAGCACCGCGTGGCGGTGGACCTCATCGGCTCCTGTCAAGGTTACCGTTCGTTCTATACGGACAGTGTTCGGTACACGGTGACACCGGTCCCGATCCCCGGCTTGGCCTCCGCCTTCTCATCGATCCCGTATCCAGGCGGGTTGCTGGTCGTTGGTGATCACGAAGCGGCCGGCGGTAAGCGCGATCCGTGGACAGGCGCATCGTTCCTCGATCTCTATAGCGTACCCATCGCAAACGACGGCACGGCTGGTACCGCTGTGCCGATCCGGGGCGAAGTCAATGGGCCCTACCACGAAGGATCAGCCGTGCTCGACCCCAATGGCCGCACGCTCTATTTCACACGCAGCAACTACTACGACCACACGTTGTTGAAGGACAAGGAGAACGTCAGCAACCTGAAACTGTTTCGCGCAACCTTGGGAGATGACGGCAAATGGGGCAACATCCGCGAGTTCGGATACAACAGCAACGGCTACTCCACGGGACTACCCGCGCTGAGTAGTGATGGTCACACCCTCTTTTTCGTCAGTGACATGGCAGGCGGGGTCGGTGGAAAGGACCTCTGGTATTGCACCGATACCGGCAATGGATGGTCGGAGCCGAAGAACATGGGCCCCACGATCAACACCACGGGTGACGAGATGTTCCCCACCGTTGTAGGTGACGTGCTCTATTTCTCCAGCACCGGCCATGAGAACATGGGTGGACTGGACATTTTCGAAACGCACCCGGAAGGGGACTTTTGGAGCGATCCAAAGAACATGGGCTACCCCATCAACTCCACGCGCGACGACTTCGGGCTTTGGCTGGATAGCGCTGGGACGCAGGGTTATCTCAGCAGCTCGCGCTCGGACACGGACGGCATCTATGCGGTGAGCGTGCATTCGCCGGTCTTCGCTGTGGAAGGAACAGTGATGAACGCCAAGACCGGTGAGCCCATCCTCGGCGCGATCGTCGCATTAAAGAACCTGCGCACTGGGGAGGACAGCTTGGTCATGACCGACGGCGCAGGGCATTATCACTTCGACGTGGCGCCGAACACCTCCTATCAGCTGGTCGGTTCCAATGAGGACATGCTGACGCAAAATACCTCGGCCAGCACCATAGGATTGGCTTTGAGCACGGTGTTGAAGGCCGACCTGGCCCTGCCGCCGGTGGAGTTGAACACCCCTATCGCGGTGAAGAACATCTACTACGACTTTGACAAGTGGGACATACGCCCGGATGCAGCGCGTGAGTTGGACAAACTGGCCGAGTTCTTCAAGACCAATCCGGGGCTGACCTTCGAACTCAGCTCCCATACCGACAGCCGCGGCGGTGATACGTACAACCTCGTATTGAGCGACGCACGGGCCAACAGCGCCGTGGATTACCTGGTGCGGCATGGCGCGGACCCGGACCATTTAGTGGCGCGCGGATACGGCGAGACCCAATTGGTGAACGGTTGTTCCAACGGTGTACAGTGCACCGAGGAACAACATCAAGCAAACCGGCGAACGGAGTTCAAGGTGATCTCGCGCGATGCTTCCGCGGCGACACGATGATCATCAGTCGGACTTCACGCCCGTCTTTAATGCCGCTTTGCGCACCACATCGGCAAAGGAGCTGTCATTGAGCTTGGACTCCACCCAAGCGGTGATGTTGAAATACTTCAGAACGGCCTCCTCATTCGGGTCCATCATCAGTTCCTCCAATTTCACATGGAGGGCATCGAACAATTGTCGCTTCGTCCCCGGCGATGTCTTTCGTGCCAGCTTCTTCACATGCTCGATCAATGCGGCCTCTACGCCGTACGCCCGATTCTTCTTGCTGAGGAAACGCTGCGTGCTACGCACGATATATTCGAGCAATTCATAGTTGCCCATCTCGTAGTGCACCACCAAGTTGAAGAGCCGTGCGTAGGTGAAAATGTCTTGGCGCAGTGTCGGTTCCGGGTCGTTCAACACCTTATTCAGCCAATAGAGCGAGCGGCTCATGTCGCCCGCGCCGAACTGGATGGTGGATAAAAGGAAGTCGAACTCGAGCTCGTATTCCTTGGGCAGCCGGTCTTCCAGGCGGATCATCGCTTGGGTCACCATTTCCTCCATGTCGGCTGCCCGTTCGTATTCCCCCTTCCGGTCCAACAAGCGAAGCTCGCAGAGGCAAGTGGTCACGGTGATCAACGTGGAAAGATCCACCGCGTCGAAGCCAGGTGTGTCCAACAGATCATGCAATTGGTCGATATGCTCACGGGCCTTGGCGTATTTGCCCAGTTCGATCTCGCATTGCACCACATAATGCAAGGTGCGGATGTAGCGCTTGGGAAGGTCCTTGCGTAAGAGCGGGTCCTTGTCCAAGATCGTCTTGGCGCGCATGAACTTGGTGTAGCTCGTCTCCCAGTCGCGCTTGGCCCAGTAGCAGAAGCCTTGCGTGTAATGGCAAATGGTGCTGGCACGGTGGCTCAGAGCGGTGTTCTTGCCTTTAATCAATGGATGCTCGCTGATCTCGTCCACGATGGCATGCTCCTCGTCCGTGCGCACATAGCCTCCGCTACGGAAGACATAGTTGATCTTGGCGTAAAGCACATGGTAGGCGGCCAGGTTCCGCAACTTGTCCAAGACCTCTTCCTCCTCCTTGATCAATGCATCCACGTCCCTGCTGAAATTGCCTTCTTGGTAGGCCTCCTCCATCAGCATCTTCTCCCAGCTCAACAACTCGAACCAGTGGTAGAACCGCTCATTCTCCCGGGCCACACGTTTCGCGCGTTGCAGGATCTTCGCTGCTTCCGAATAAAGTGTCTTGCCGAAGAGGATCTCAATGTTGTTGATGTCCTGCTTCAAAACGCCGCTCACGCTGGACTCCGCGTGATAAGCCCGAAGCGCCTTGAGGATCAGTTTGTACAGGTGGTTCTTCTCCGAAGGAAAGTGCTTGATGAATGTCTCCTTCGCGAAATGCCGCTTGATGATATCCTCATCGTATTCCTTCTGCTTATCGATAGCGTCGAAGATGCGCAGGTAGTTCTTCGGTCCGCTTTGCAGCGCCGAGTGAAGCTTGAAAAAACGCTTCTCGGACTTGGTAAGGGACCGGATCAGATCGAAGAGTTCGTCACTGGGCTTCATGGCGTGTGCTGGGGCGCGTGCGCTAAAAGCGGTCGGGCGTTCCCAAAGATAACAGGCGCATAGCAGGTCTAGCGGCTACTGCTCCCTCCATGACCGACGGGCATCATCAGCTTAATTTCGCCATCATGTTCAGAAGCTCCCTCTTGCTCTGCCCTATCTTGCTCGGCTTCATTTCATGCATTCCGGCAATGGGCCAAAGCCATCCCGATATGGGACACGGGGCCAGTTCCCGTTCCGTTGGCGATGTTTCACGCAGCGACAGCATCGACCTGTTGCATACCAACATCGCGCTTGACCTCACCAACACATCAAGCGGCATCATCGCCGGAGCGGCCACCATCACTTTCACACCGCTGGTTACTGGCATCACCACCCTTCCCTTGGACCTGATACTGCCTGCGGATTCCGTTGTGATGAACGGAGTACAACTCGCCTTCACACAACCGGGCGAAGAACTGCTGGTCGATCTGCAAGGCACATACGGTCCGGGCGATACACTCACGCTGACCGTCAGCTATCACGGCGACCCGCTTACGGACCCCAGCGGCTTTGGCGGATTCTACACGTTGAGCAATTACCAGTATGATCTCGGCGTGGCCTTCGATGCCGTTCCACATTCCTACGGCCGTGCATGGTTTCCGTGCTTCGACAATTTTGTGGAGCGCTGCACCTTCGACTACTACGTACACACCAATGGCGGTCGCTCGGTCTATGCCAACGGGCTGCTGATGGATATCACGGATCTCGGCGGCGAGCACATCACCCATTGGCATATCGCCGAACCCATACCCGCATACCTCGCATCCGTGGCCGCGGGAAACTATGCAGCTGTGCTCGACACCTTTCCGAGCGTGTCAGGCGTGAACATCCCGGTGGTGCTCGCCGCACTTCCCACGGACACCACGGCGATGAAGAGCTCCTTTATCCATTTGCAGAACGCGTTCAATACCTATGAGCAGTGGTTAGGGCCTTACCGCTGGGAACGCGTGGGCTACGTGCTCACCAGCGCCGGTGCGATGGAGCACGCCACCAACATCTGCTATCCGGACTTCGCAGCGGACGGAACGCTTACCGACGAGAACCTCTACGCCCACGAGCTTTCGCACCACTGGTTCGGCGACCTCATCACCTGCGCGCGGCCGGAGGAGATGTACATCAACGAAGGCTTCGCGGATTTCTGCAGCTACCTCTTCCTCGGAGATCTCTATGGAACGGATGCCTACATGACCGCGGTGCGCAACAACCACTACAAGGCAGTTTCCAGCGCGCATCTCGCCGATGACGGCTGGTATGCATTGAACAATGTGCCCGAGGCATACACCTATGGCGTCACGACCTACAACAAAGGCGCGGATGTGGCGCGGACGCTTCGCTCGGTGCTCGGCGACAGTCTTTTCAGCGCGGGCTTCAAACAGGTTTTTGCAGAGGATGCATACAGCTCGATGAGCAGTGAGAAATTGCGCGACGACCTAGGCGCCGCAACGGGAACGGACCTCACGGACTTCTTCAACAACTGGATCTTCCAGCCGGGCGGCGCGACCTTCTCGGTGGATTCATTTTCCGTAGCACCCAGCGGCGGCCAGTTCGATGTGAACGTCCACATTCATCAGAAGACACGCGGCGGTGCATCGGTGTTCCAGCATATACCGGTATCGCTTACGTGCATCGGTGCGAACGGCGAACTCCAGCGTACGACCGAAGACCTCAGCGGTGAATACCAGAACATCAATGTCAGCTGTCCTTTCGATCCGGTGACCGTGCGGCTGAACGATGACGAGCGCTTAGCGTTGGCCAGCACCGTGGATGACCGCACGATCAGTGTGACCGGGCAAACAAATCTCGCCCTCGCGGACCTTTGGGTGACGACCACGTCACTACCGCAGCCCATGCCGCTGCACGTAGAGGAATACTGGGTGGCAGCCGATCCGCAGACCGAAGAGGCCAACGTCTTCGTGGTGTCACCGGACCGCTGGTGGCGAGTGGAGGGATCCTTTGCGGAAGGCACGGCAATGAGCGCCCGCTTCAACGTGGACGGCCGTGATGGTTCTGCCACCGCCTTCGACCAAGGACTTACGCAAGCTGCAGGTCCGGTCGCCTTTAACGAGGACAGTCTAGTGGTGCTCTATCGGCCGGATACACATTCGCCCTGGATTGTGAAGACCGGCTGCGTGATCCATTCCTTGGGCAGCCATACGGACGGTTTTGCGCAGATCGACATGCCCGACTTCATTGCAGGCGATTACACCATCGGTTGGCGCATGTCGGCCACGGGCATTGGCAAAACTTCTTTCCCAAAGGAGGGCTGGCATTACTTCCCCGACCCGACAACTGGACTTGTAACGATACAAGCGCCGCAGGGCACACGCATGAATGGATCGATCCTGCTACTCACCGATATGCAAGGCCGCTCCGTTGGACGTTACGCGCTCACCGCGACCTCCTCACAGGTGGATCTGTCCAAGTTGAGCGCCGAGCAAGTGATACTCTCCGTGAGGTCCGTTTCCGGCGATACTATTCCGTTGGGACCGTTGCGCATCATACACTATTAGCCTCCCTTGAGTAACGGATTACTTCTGCGTTCGCGCGCTCCGCTTCTTAGCGTACTTCCTAGCACATGATCATAAGCTGAAGGGCCTGAACAAGGCGGATATGCACCGCTTGGTACACCCTTTAAAATACAGAAGCAAGTGATGATCGGAGGCTATAGCGAACTCGACCGATCGTCGGAAAGGCGCTGCTCTCAGCTCACGTATTTCAGGCTCTTGCCCGGATAGATCGCGCTTTTGCCCAACTGTTCCTCAATGCGCAGGAGCTGGTTGTATTTCGCGATCCTGTCGCTGCGTGAAGCGCTGCCTGTCTTGATCATTCCGCAGTTGGTGGCTACCGCGAGGTCCGCGATGGTGCTGTCCTCGGTCTCACCGCTGCGGTGGCTCATCACTACGGTGTAGGCCGCCTTGTGTGCCATGTCCACGGCCTCCAAGGTCTCGGTGAGGGTTCCGATCTGGTTCACCTTCACCAGGATGCTGTTAGCGATGCCTTTTTCAATGCCTTCCGCCAAACGCTTGGTATTCGTCACGAAGATGTCGTCACCCACGAGCTGCACTTTGTTCCCCATCGCCTTGGTGAGCTTTTTCCAACCGGCCCAGTCATCTTCGGCCATACCGTCCTCGATGCTGACGATGGGGTAACGCGCGGCCCAATCCTTCCACATCGCGATCATATCGTCGCCAGTAAGGCTGTCGCCCGTGCTCTCCAAAACGTAGCGCTGCTTTTTCGCATCGTAGAATTCGGTGCTTGCCGCGTCTATGGCGATCACGATGTCATCACCGGGTTTGTATCCGGCCTTCTCGATCGCTTGCATCACCAGCTTAAGCGCATCCTCGTTGCTTTTCAAGTCAGGCGCGAATCCGCCTTCATCCCCCACGTTGGTACTGAGCTTCTTCGCTTTCAGCACGCCCTTCAAGGCATGGAAGACCTCCGCGCCCATGCGCAGTCCGTCGGCGAAGGAATGTGCGCCAACGGGCATCACCATGAATTCCTGCACGTCCACCTTGTTGTCCGCATGCGCGCCGCCGTTGAGGATGTTCATCATCGGCACCGGCAAAGTGCAGGCGTTGGTGCCGCCCACATAGCGGAACAGGGGAAGCCCGGCCTCGCTGGCGGCGGCCTTCGCCACGGCGAGCGATACGCCAAGGATCGCGTTCGCACCGAGGTTGCTCTTGTTCGGGGTACCGTCCAAGCTGACCATCACCTTATCGATCATGGCTTGGTCCCCTACATAGGCGCCGGTCAACTCATCGTTGAGGGGGCCGTTCACGTTGGCCACGGCCTTTAACACGCCCTTGCCTTGATAGCGGGCCTTGTCGCCGTCGCGTAATTCCGCCGCTTCATGTGCGCCTGTACTGGCCCCACTCGGGACCGCAGCGCGACCCATGTGACCATTGTCGGTGAACACTTCAACCTCAACGGTCGGATTGCCGCGTGAATCGAGGATCTCGCGGGCATAGATCTTAGCGATGACGCTCATGATAGGAAGTTTCTGAAAAGTGTGATTGTTGAAGCGGAGACGCGGATGTAGAGCTGTGGAGCCTGACTGCTGATCGAAACTGGTATCAAGACCTACGACTGATGGACCCAAGTCACCGATCGGTCAAGTGCCCTCATACGCGCGCCATGAGCGGTCCGTTCGCTTTGTGTCGTTCGGCCATCAGTTTAACGAGATCATCGAAGAGGTAGCGTGAATCATAGGGACCTGGACCGGCTTCCGGATGGTACTGCACGGAGTAGACAGGGCGTCCTTTAAGGCGGGTCCCCGCGACGCTGCCATCGTTCAGATGAACATGCGTGATCTCCATTGCCTCGTTTGCTTCAGCCTGTTTCCGGTCCACTACGAAACCGTGGTTCTGTGAGGTCACCTCATCCCGACCGGTGATGAGATCCTTCACCGGATGATTGATGCCGCGGTGTCCGTGGTGCATCTTCTGCGTACCAACACCATGCGCCTCCGCCAACAATTGGTGGCCGAGGCAGATGCCGAAAACAGGGAGCCCGGTTCCCGCTATTGCCTTCACCATTCTCACGGACTCCGGCATGGCACCCGGATCGCCCGGACCGTTGCTCAGCAGGAAGCCCGTCGGTTTCCACGCGAGCATCTCCTCCAGCGTGCTGTGCATCGGGAATACGCGCACCAAGCAGCCGCGCTCCACCAGACAACGCACGCTGTTCAGCTTGATGCCGAAGTCCAGTAATGCCACTCGGTGCACAGCATTGGCCTCGCCCATCTCATAGGCCTTCTTGGTGGACACCGTGCTGGAGAGCTCCAAGCCCGCCATGTCCGGCGCCGCGGCCAAGCGTTGCTTGAGCATCGCGTCCTCCGCTCCCGTGCTGTCGATAACAGCGTTCTGCGCGCCGTGGTCACGGATGTGTCGCACGAGCATGCGGGTATCGATATCGCTGATCCCGGAGATGCCATTCGCCTTCAAATTGTCATCCAATGAACCGCTGCCACCGGGCCTGCTCCAGGTCTCGCTGAACTTCTTCACCACGAGGCCTGCGATGGTCAGGGAGGTGCTTTCCTCCTCGCCGTCCTTCACGCCGTAGTTACCGATCTGCGGTGAGGCCAGCACCATGATCTGGCCGGTGTAGCTGGGGTCGGTGAAGATCTCTTGGTAGCCGGTCATCCCGGTGTTGAAGCAGATCTCTCCGACAGTGGTTCCGATGGCGCCGATGGCACGGCCTTCAAAGCGGGTGCCGTCCGCCAATAACAGGACGGCCTTGGGTCGTTGACTTACGAGCATGTTCCGATCGATATGCGTTTGGTCCGTGGCGCAAAATTACCCGGACGGAAAAAAGAAGAGGCGCCTTGCAGCGCCTCGTTCCCGATAGTTGTACACCGTGCGGTCATTCGCCCTTCGGCTCTTCCGTCGCGGTTTCAGTATCATCCTTCGCGGCCTCCGTGGCTGCTTTTGCCGCGGCAGGCTTGGCGCTGCGGCTGCGGCGCGTGCGCTTCACCTCGGCACCTGCCTTCTCCTTGGCGGAATACAGGGTGTTGAAATCCACCATCTCGATCATCGCCAGCTCGGCAGCATCGCCCATGCGGTTGCCCAACTTGATGATACGGGTGTATCCTCCTGGCCGGTCAGCGATCTTCGGTGCTACATCGCGGAACAGGGCTGCTGTGGCCTCCTTGCTGCGCAGGTAGCTGAACACCGTGCGACGGCTGTGTGTGCTGTCATCCTTGCTCTTGGTGATCAGCGGCTCCACGTAGATGCGGAGCGCCTTGGCCTTGGCGAGGGTGGTCTCGATGCGCTTGTGCTCGATCAGCGAACATGCCATATTACTGAGCATGCTGTCGCGGTGGGCCTTCTTGCGCCCTAGCGCGTTATTCTTATTACCGTGTCTCATTTTCGTTTCCCGGTTGGGGCGGGAGATCTCCCGCCCTTACTAGTCCTTGTCCAGTTTGTACTTGGCCACGTTCATTCCGAACGCGAGGTTCTTATTCTCCACGAGGTCCTCCAGCTCCGTAAGGCTCTTCTTACCGAAGTTGCGGAACTTCAAGAGGTCGTTCTTGTTGTAGCTCACCAGGTCCCCCAAGGTCTCGATGTCGGCGGCCTTCAGGCAGTTCAGGGCACGGACGCTCAGGTCCATGTCAACCAACTTGCTCATCAGCAGTTGGCGCATGTGCAGGCTCGTTTCGTCAAGGTCCTCGATGTCCGCAGAGCCTTGGCTGGTGCCGTCGGCGATGCCTGAGTGGTCCTCTACCTCCAACGTGATGCGCTCATCGCTGAACAGCATGAAGTGATGGATGAGGATCTTGGCAGCCTCTTGAAGCGCGTTCTTTGGATCGATGCTTCCGTCGGTCATTACTTCGATAGTGAGCTTCTCGTAGTCGGTCTTCTGCTCGACGCGGGTGTTATCCACGCTGTACTTCACGTTCTTGATCGGCGTGAAGACGGAGTCGATGAAGATGGTGCCGATAGGCGAGCCTTCCACTTTGTTCTCGTCTGCGGGAACGTAGCCGCGGCCTTTGCCAATGGTCAGTTCCACGTGCAGCTTCACGTTGCCTTCCATGCGGCAGATCACGAGGTCCGGGTTCAGTACCTGGAAACCTGTGGTGTGCTTGCCGATATCAGCGGCGGTGAAGCCGTCCTTGCCACCGATGGTGAAGGATACCTTTTCGTTGCTCACATCCTCGAGCTGGCGGCGGAAACGCACCTGCTTGAGGTTGAGGACGATCTCGGTGACGTCCTCGATGACGCCCTTGATGGTGCTGAACTCGTGTTCCACGCCGTCGATACGGACGCTGGTGATGGCGAAGCCCTCGAGGCTGCTGAGAAGGATGCGGCGCAGCGAATTGCCGATGGTGATGCCATAGCCGGGCTCCAAGGGGCGGAACTCGAAAGTGCCGTGCTTGTCGTCGGACTCGATCATCGCGACCTTGTCCGGTCGCTGGAAATCTAGGATGGGCATGTGTGCTCGGTCTTGGTTTGGGTTCTTACTTGGAATACAATTCCACGATCAGTTGCTCGCGGATGTTCTCCGGGATCTGGGCGCGCTCGGGCATGGCTATCAACTTTCCGGACATGGTGGCCGGGTTAAAATCGATCCAGTCGAAGCGGTTCGTGTTCGTGGAAAGGCTGTTGGTGATGGCCTCAAGGCTGCGGCTACGCTCGCGGACCGCCACCTCGTCGCCGGGGCGCAGGGTGAAGCTGGAGATGTTCACCACATCCTTGTTCACCGTGATATGGCCGTGGCCCACCAATTGGCGTGCGGCGCGGCGGGTAGGTGCGATGCCCATGCGGTACACCGTGTTGTCCAAGCGGGTCTCGCAGAGGCCAAGCAGGATAGCACCGGTAACGCCTTTCTTGCTGGCCGCGGTGTAGAACATCTTGCGGAACTGGCGCTCGAGAATGCCGTAGGTGTACTTCGCCTTTTGCTTCTCGGTCAACTGCATGCTGTACTCGCTGTCCTTCTTGCGACGACGTGCGGTCAGGCCGTGCTGGCCTGGAGCGTGGGGCTTGCGCTCCATCCACTTGTCGGGGCCGAAGATCGGCTCCTTGAACTTGCGGGCGATCCGCGTTTTGGGTCCTGTATAACGTGCCATTTTCTCTTTCTTTTGGGTGCGTTCTCCGCACCGACAACGGGGTGCGTTCACCGCCCCCTACGGTTAATGTTCTTAGACGCGGCGCTTTTTGGGTGGCCGGCAGCCGTTGTGCGGCATCGGGGTTAGGTCGAGGATCTCGGTAACCTCCACGCCGCTGTTGTGCAGTGCGCGGATGGCGCTCTCGCGTCCACCTCCTGGGCCCTTCACGAACACCTTGACCTTGCGAAGGCCGAGGTCGAACGCCTCGCGGGCGGCCTCCTCCGCGCTCACCTGACCGGCGTACGGGGTGTTCTTCTTGCTTCCGCGGAAGCCCATTTTCCCGGCGCTGGACCAGCTGATCACCTCGCCCTTGTTGTTGGTGAGGCTAACGATTAAGTTGTTGAAGGTAGCGCGGATGTGTGCTTGCCCGTAGGCCTCCACCACCACGTTCTTTTTCTTCTTCTTTCCAGCGGCAGCGCCGCTCTTTGCTTCTTGCTTTGCCATGGTCAGCCCTTACTTGGTGACTTTCTTCTTGTTCGCGACGGTCTTACGCTTGCCCTTGCGGGTACGAGCGTTGGTGCGGGTACGCTGGCCGCGGACAGGAAGTCCGTTGCGGTGGCGCGTGCCCCGGTAGCTGTTGATATCCACCAAGCGCTTGATGCTCAACTGCACCTCGCTGCGCAGCGCACCTTCCACCTTGATGTTCTCATTGATCACCGTGCGGATCTTGGACTGGTCCTCATCGGTCCAGTCGTCCACCTTGGTGTTCGGGTCCACGCCGGCCTGCTCCAAGATGGAGAGGGCCCTGCTGCGGCCGATGCCGTAGATGTACGTGAGGCCGATGGCGCCACGTTTGCCTTTGGGGAGGTCGATGCCTGCGATACGTGCCATGCTCGTGCGTTTATCAGCCTTGACGCTGCTTGAACTTCGGGTTCTTCTTGTTGATGATGTACAGACGTCCCTTGCGGCGAACTAGTTTGCAGTCCACTGAACGTTTCTTGATAGAGGCCCTGATCTTCATTGTGGGTCGTTGTGTTCTCTTGTTCCTCAGGTCTTATACCGGAATGTGATGCGTCCTTTACTGAGGTCATAGGGACTCATCTCCACTTTCACTTTATCGCCCGGAAGGATCCGGATGTAGTGCATCCGCATTTTTCCCGAGATGTGCGCCACGATCACGTGGCCATTCTCCAATTCCACACGGAACATGGCATTGCTCAGCGCCTCTTTGATGACGCCATCCTGCTCTATGTTCCCTGCTCTGCTCATTCCTTCTTTTCTCTCCGATCAGTCGACCCGATGGGTCGACGCTACTGTCGTGTTTCCTCTTTCCTTCAGCACATCCTCGATGTAACTGAACGTTGATAAGACCTCTGCTTTGCCTGCGCGCACCACAATGGTGTGCTCAAAATGGGCACTTGGCTTGCCGTCGCGGGTGACGACCGTCCAGCCGTCATCCAATTGGCTCACCTCCTTAACACCCATGTTCACCATCGGTTCGATGGCGATCACCATACCGTCGTGGAGCTTCGGCCCGTGCCCGCGCATGCCGTAGTTCGGCACTTCCGGTGCTTCGTGCAACTTGCGTCCTACACCATGCCCCACCAATTCGCGGACAATGCCGTAATGATGGGATTCCGCATGGTCTTGAACCGCGAAGCCGATGTCGCCTACCCGGTTGTTCGGTATCGCTTGCGCGATCCCCAACTTCAGGCATTCCTGCGTCACGCGCAACAGCTGCTTCACCTCTTCGGCCACTTCGCCCACCTCGAAGGTGTAAGCGCTGTCGCCATAGAATTCGTTCATCAGCACGCCGCAGTCCACACTGGCCACATCGCCCTCTTGCAGGGCTCGGTCGCCGGGCAGTCCGTGCACCACCTGATCGTTTACGCTGATCAACAGGGTGGAAGGGCAGCCGTACAGGCCTTTGAAGCCTGGTATGCCGCCACTGTCGCGGATGAACTCTTCCGCCATCCGGTCGAGCGATCCCGTGGTCACCCCCGGGGCGATCCTGCGGGCCACTTCGGCCAAGGTCTTACCAACAAGCAAAGAACTCTCCCTCACCAACGCGATCTCCTCCTCACTCAATTTGTTCACCGTCTTGGCCATCTCAACCTGCCATGCCGAACGCTGAACTCGTCCTTCCTTTGATACGACCGGATTTCATCAGGCCGTCATAGTGTCTCATCAACAAGTGACTCTCGATCTGCTGCAGTGTGTCCAACAGTACACCTACCATGATCAGCAGCGAGGTTCCACCGTAGAACTGAGCGAATCCCTGCTTCACGCCCGCCATCACGGCAAAGGCCGGGATGATAGCCACCAGACCCAGAAAGATCGATCCTGGCAAGGTGATGCGGCTGAGCAGGTCATCAATATAGCCTGCCGTCTGCTTTCCCGGCTTGATGCCCGGCACGAAACCGCCGTTCCGCCGCAGATCGTCAGACAACTGGTTCGGGTTCACCGTGATCGCCGTGTAGAAGTAGGTGAAGGCGACAACCATTAGGAACAGCAGTGCGTTGTACGAGAAGCTCTCGAACCGCGTGAAGTGCAGCAGCCAATCAGGCGGGTTGCCCTTGAAGATGGGCATTTGCGACACATACATCGGCACCAGGACGATAGCCTGTGCGAAGATGATCGGCATCACACCGGCGGCATTCACCTTGAGTGGGATGTAGTTGCGCACTCCGCCGTACTGCTTATTGCCCTGCACTCGCTTGGCGAACTGCACCGGTATTCGTCGCGTGCCTTGCACGAGCATCACGTTACAAGCGATGATCACCAGCCACAGCACCACTTCCACGAGGATCACGACCAGGCCTCCACCACCGCCCATGCGGCTGATGAACTCCTGTAGGAAGGATTCGGGGAGACGTGCGAGGATACCGATCATGATGATGAGCGACACACCGTTGCCGAGTCCGCGTTCGGTGATGCGCTCACCGAGCCACATCACGAAGAGGGAGCCGACGGTGAGGATGATGACGCTCGAGATCATCCAGAACTGGCTGTCCGGGCGGGCACTCGCATCCACGTATGTGTAGAGGTAGCCCGGGGCTTGGAACACGCAGATGATGATGGTGATGTAACGCGTCCACTGATTGATCTTGTTGCGGCCGCTTTCCTCTTTCTGCATCTTCTGCACCATCGGCACAGCGATACCAGCCAACTGCATAATGATACTTGCGCTGATATACGGCATTACGCCAAGGGCGAAGATGCTGGCGCGGGTAAAGGCACCACCCGTGAAGATGCTCAACAGGTCGACCAGACCGCTACCACCGGATGCGCCGCTGCCCAAACGCGAACTGTCGATGCCTGGCAGGGCGATGAAGCTACCGATGCGGTACACCAGCAACAGCCCCAGCGTAATGAGGATGCGATTGCGCAACTCCTCGATGCGCCAGATGTTCTTTACCGTATCGATGAGATTCTTCATGCGCGGGTGTCCACTACTTCGGTTTTGCCACCCTTGGCCTCAATGGATGCTTTAGCGGTCGCGCTGAATGCATGTGCCTTCACGTCGATACCGGACTTCAACTCGCCACGACCGAGGATCTTGACCAGGTCATTGCGAGCGATGAGGCCGTTCTTGCGCATCGTATCGATGTCGACCGTCTTCACTCCTGTCTTGTCCACCATGGCTTGGATCGCGTCCAAGTTGATGCCCTTGTACTCCACACGGGTGGGGTTGGTGAAGCCGAACTTCGGCAGGCGGCGCACCAAAGGGGTCTGTCCTCCCTCGAAGCCGCGACGCCGGTTGTAGCCGGTATCGGCCTTTTGGCCCTTGTGGCCTTTGCCGCTGGTGCCGCCGTAGCCGCTGCCTTGGCCGCGCCCAAGGCGCTTATTGTTCTTCACCGCGCCTTCGGCGGGCTTCAATTTGCTCAGGTCCTCCATCGCTCTTCTTGTTAAAGGCTTACGCCTCGGTCACGTTCACCAGATGCTGCACTCTGGCCACCATGCCACGCACCTGAGGGGTTCCTTCCACTTCGTTCTTCTTGCCGATGCGGCCCAGGCCCAATGCGGTCAGAGTGTCCT
>JBEPUG010000061.1:0-18760 GCA_041691695.1 Flavobacteriales bacterium | reverse complement strand
TGAATGACGGATGGAACTTCCAGCAAGTCGGCACTACACACTGGCATTCCGCGGAGGTACCCGGCGTGGTGCATACCGACCTCCTGCGCCATGGCTTGATCCCTGATCCGTATGTCAACTTCAATGCGGACAGCGTGCAATGGATCGAGAACACCGATTGGGTCTACACGCGTACGATCACTGCGGATCGCGCGCTGTTGCAGAACGAGCACATCGATCTCGTCTTCAAAGGACTGGACACCTTCGCAGAGGTTTACTTGAATGATGAGCTACTCGGCAAAGCGGACAACATGTTCCGCACATGGGAGTGGCCGATCAAAAAAAAACTGCGACGCGGCGTCAATGAATTGAAGGTGATCTTCCGCAGCCCGATCGCGGAAGGAAAGAAGCTTCGCGATGCATACGGCGTGCAGTTGCCGAATGACAATGACCCCAGCGGTGTCAGTCCGTACATCCGCAAGGCAGCTTATCAATTCGGCTGGGACTTCGCGCCGCGCTTGGTGAGCAGCGGCATTTGGCAACCGGTGGAGTTGCGCTGCTGGAATTCATCGCGCATCACCTCCTTGCAAGTGCATCAACGGTTCGATGCGGACAGCATCCGCGCGACGATCAACGCGCATGTCCGTTGTGAAGCATGTGCGACACTTCACTATTTCCTGGACGATCGATCGATCGGTGAACGAATGGTTGATCCATCCCGTTCGGACACGATCGATTGCTCGCTCCAATTCTCCGTTGACAAACAGGATCTCTGGTGGCCCGCGGGATCCGGCAAACAAATGCTGCATCACATCCGCGTGGAAGTGCGCGACGCCACAGGCAAACTGCTTGACGAAGCGCAATGCCGCATCGGTTTCCGCAGCGTTGAATTGCGGCAGGATAGCGACAGCATCGGCCGCTCTTTCACCTTCGTGATCAATGGCAGGCCTCTCTTCATGAAGGGCTGCAACATCGTTCCGCCAGACATGTTTCCCTCCCGCGCGGGTGATTCCGCGTGGGTCGCGTCGGTGGCCGATGCACAACGCGCGCACATGAACATGGACCGCATCTGGGCTGGCGGCATCTATCCGCCTGATGCTTTCTTCGACGCGTGTGACACCGCGGGCATCCTCGTCTGGCAGGACTTCATGCTGGCGAACTTGGTGCCTGCGGAAGGTGCATTCTTGGACAACGTACTGTCGGAAGCGCGCGAACAAACAGCACGCATATCATCCCATCCGAGCGTTGCATTGCTCTGCGGAAATAACGAGCTCGCCGTGGCGTGGAAGAACTGGGGCTGGCAACAGAATTACGCTCTGCATGGCGCCGATTCCGCTCGTGTCATTCACACCAACGCTGATCTATGGACGCGTCAACTCGCGGCGATCGCAAGCGCTGATGGCATCTCCTACACGTGGACCAGCCCGCTCAGCAACTGGGGAACTGCGGCAGGTCTGCGCAGCGGCGACCTGCACTACTGGGGCGTGTGGCACGGCGATGAACCCATCGAAGTACTATCGCACAACGTGGGGCGCTTTGTCAGCGAGTACGGTTTCCAGAGTTGGCCGGACAGCGCGATGCTTGCGAAGTACATCGACCCGAAGGAATTATACCTCGGTAGTCCCGCACTCCGTTATCGCCAACGCAGCTACAAGACAGACGCACCGAACTGGAAAGCGATCAAACAGCAACTCGGCGAGGAACCGAAGACGTTGGGCCGCTTCATAACTGACAGTCAGGAAGTGCAGGCGAAGGCGTATCAGATCGCTATCGTAGCGCAGATGGCCGATCAACCACGCTGCATGGGCACACTCTTCTGGCAACTGAATGATTGTTGGCCGGGCCCGAGTTGGAGTCTGATCGATCACGATGGAAACTGGAAGCCTGGGATGTATGCAGTGCAGCGGCTTTACGCGCACTAGGGCTTAAGCCCACGACCTTCCCGTCTATCAAAACCCACACCTTGGTGTCGTGGACTTTTACCATGGAGCGGGAATCGTTGGCGGCTTCCTTCAAGGCTTTGATCACGGACGTTATGAAGTCGTCCTGTTCCTTCTTGCGGAGTGCTTTACTCACGGATGTCCAGAAGGATCGCTCACGCGCTCGCCCCCACTGTCTTCGCCCCTTTCGCAGGCAGCATCTCCTTCACCGCTGCAATGAGCGCAATGTCGTCGAAGCCGCATTCGGCGTAGAGTTCCTTCTGAGTGCCGTGCTCGATGAAATGGTCCGGGATGCCGAGGCGTTTCACCTGCGCTTGATAGCCGTGGTCCGCCATGAACTCGAGCACCGCACTGCCCATGCCGCCCATGATGCAACCATCCTCGATGGTGATCACGTGCTGGAACTTGCCGAAGACCTCGTGCAGCAGCATCTCATCGATCGGCTTCGCGAAGCGCATGTCGTAGTGTGCCACGCTGTATCCTTCCGCCTGTAAAGCCTCGATGCCCTTGGCTGCGATGTTGCCGATGTGCCCGATGCTGAGCACAGCGATGTCATTGCCGGAGCGCACTTTGCGGCCAGTGCCGATGGTGAGCTCCTTGAAGGGCGTCTTCCACTCGGTCATCACGCCTTGGCCGCGTGGGTAGCGGATACTGAAGGGGCCGTTGTCGCGGAGCTGCGCGGTGTACATCAAGTTGCGCAATTCCTCCTCGTTCATCGGCGCGCTCACGATCATGTTCGGGATGCAGCGGAAGTAGGCGATGTCGAACGCACCATGGTGCGTCGGGCCGTCAGCACCAGCAAGTCCGCCGCGGTCCAAGCAGAAGATGACGTGCAGTTTTTGCAGCGCTACGTCGTGGATCACTTGATCGTAGGCGCGCTGCATGAAAGAGCTGTAGATGTTGCAGAACGGAACGAGCCCTTGCGTGGCCATTCCGGCGCTGAAGGTCACCGCGTGTTGTTCGGCGATGCCCACATCGAACGCGCGGTCCGGCATGGCCTTCATCATGATGTTCAACGAACAGCCGCTTGGCATGGCGGGCGTCACACCGACGATCTTCGGATTCTTCTCCGCTAGTTCCACAATGCTGTGGCCAAAGACATCCTGGTATTTCGGCGGCTGCGGACTCTTCGGCACCACCTTGATGATCTCGCCGGTCTCCTTATTGAACAGTCCGGGTGAATGCCACAGGGTGGGGCTACCTTCTTCCGCAGGCTTATAGCCCTTGCCCTTTACGGTAACAGTGTGCAGGATCTTGGGACCTGGAATGTCCTTGAGATCGCGCAGCACCTTTACCAAGCGCTCCACATCGTGGCCATCCACCGGTCCAAAGTAGCGGAAGCGTAGACTCTCGAAGAGGTTGCTTTGCTTGAGCAGCGCTGCTTTTACAGCGTTCTCCACCTTCTGCGCAACGGCCTGGGCGTTGGGCCCGAACTTGCTTACCCGGCCCAAGAGGTGCCAAACCTCGTCCTTCACCTTGTTGTAGCTCCGGCTGGTGGTGATATCGGTAAGGTATTCCTTGAGCGCGCCCACGTTGGGATCGATGCTCATGCAATTATCGTTCAGCACCACAAGCAGATCGCTGTTGGCGGTGCCACCGTGGTTCAGTGCCTCGAAGGCCATGCCGGCGGTCATCGCGCCGTCTCCGATCACGGCCACCGTGTGACGATCCAATTCACCCTTCAGCTTGCTGGCCACGGCCATTCCGAGAGCGCCGCCGATGGAAGTACTACTGTGGCCCACGCCGAAGGTGTCGTACTCGCTTTCGCTGCGCTTCGGGAAACCACTGAGGCCTTTGTAAAGCCGGTTCGTGTGGAATAATTCACGCCTTCCCGTGAGGATCTTATGCCCGTAGGCCTGATGCCCCACGTCCCAAACGATCTGGTCGTAGGGCGTATTGAACACATAGTGCAAGGCCACTGTCAGCTCCACTACGCCAAGGCTCGCGCCGAAGTGTCCTCCTTTCACGCTCACCACGTCGATGATGAAATCGCGAAGCTCCTTGCAGACCTCGTCGAGTTGAGCTTCTGGGAGGGCGCGCAGGTCAGCGGGGACGACTATGCGCTCTAAGAGAGGATAAGAACTCATACTATCGCTCACGGGAGGTGGGGAATAGAGGGTGCGAAGAACAAAGGTAAACGGGGTTGGGCGTTATAATGGAAGGTGGCGGATGACGGCGGCGATATGAAATACGGGGGGGACAATGATCGTGGATCGAACGTGGCCCACATTTTGGCGGTAAACCCCGACCCAGAAACGACCTACATGAAAGCCTCCCTCATTCCAGCAGTGTTGCTGCTGCCTGTTTTGCTCCACGCCCAAACGCCCGCCGCCGAAGGATCCACGGGTCCACTTGGTGACAGCTTTAGTCTACAAGGAGCACTGGATATTTTCAGTCGATCCAAGGATCTCGGCAGCTTTGAAAGAGCACTGAATGATCCGAAGGAACATGTGAACAATCTTGATCTCAACAACGATGGCAACGTGGACTATATCCGCGTGGTCGACCACAAGGAGGGAGATTCCCATGCCATCATTTTGGAAGATCCTGTGGACGGGACAGGATCACAGGATGTAGCGGTGATCGAGGTCGAAAAGACCGGAGCGAACACGGCCCAAGCGCGCGTGGTCGGGGATGAATCACTCTACGGCCCTGGCGTTTCCTACGAGAAGACCACGGTCAAGGAGGCTGGTCCTTCTGCGGTCGTAGTGGATGTTTGGGCTTGGCCCAGCGTGCGTTATGTCTATGGACCTTCGTATGTCGCGTGGAACTCGCCTTGGGTGTGGGGTTCCTATCCACGCTACTACCACCCTTGGCATCCCTATCCAGTAAGCGTGTACTACGGTTACACCTCGCCCTACCGACCCTACTATCGTTCAGCGCGCAACGTTCCATACCGGCAAGCTGATGTGATCTATGTGAGCCACAGACGCTCCACCCCCACTGTTGTGCAGCGTCCGCGCCCCGCAAATGGGGAACCTCGTTCACAAGAGCGTGCTCAGCCTTCTTCCGGTAATGCGGGGCAGAAGACCAGTATTACAGCCAAACCTGGACCGGATAAAATTTCCTCAACCACGCTCAAGGAACAGCCTAAAGCCCAAAAGGAGTCTCGCTCCACACGGCGCGCAACCCGGAAGGCCGCCCGGGCCCAGAAGCATGGGGGAAAGTGAAAATAACCTTCCCGAGTGAAGGCAAGAGAAGGGTCATCACGTACACAAAAGAAAGGCGCAGCTTCTGCCGCGCCTTTCTTAATGATCTCACTTAATGATCAACCCACGTCCGGCGCTCCCGCTTGGCTATGATGACGCGCCTCATGCACCTCGCGCTTCCACTGTCTGCGGTGCTTGATCTTCATGATGATCAATAGCATCACCGGCACCATGATCAACGTGAGGAAGGTGGCGAAGAGAAGGCCATAGATCACCGCCCAGCTAAGCGGACCCCAGAAGATCACGTTGTCCCCACCGATGTGGATGTGCGGGTTCAGTTCGGTGAAGAGCGTGAAGAAGTTGAAGTTGAGTCCCACCGCCAAAGGCAACAGACCCAGCACAGCGGTAAAGGCGGTCAGCAGCACGGGACGCAGACGCGTCTTCCCTGCTGTAACCAAGGCCTCGCGGCTATCGTCCACAGGAATGATCGTGTGCTCATCCAGCCCCAATTTCCGTGCGGCACGCTCAAAGAGCAGGCGTGCGAAGTCCATCAGCACGATCGCGTTGTTCACCACAACACCGATAAGTGAGATGATGCCCAACATCGTCATAAGGACCACGAAATCCATGCGGAATACCACCAGCCCCAAGAACACCCCGATGGTGCTGAAGAGCACAGTGCTCATGACCACCACTGGGTAGCTGATGCTGTTGAACTGCGCCACGATGATCAGGAACACCACGAAGATGGCCACCATAAAGGCGGTGAAAAGGAATTTCATGTCCTTCGCTTGGTCCTCCTGCTCGCCGGTGAATTTCAGCGTGTAGTCCTTGCCTAAGGTGAAGCCACTGCCGAGCTGATCCTTGATCTGCTGGACCACCTCGTTGCTGTTGTAACCGCTAATGACGTTGGAACTTATCGTCACCACGCGTTCGAGGTCCTTGCGCTTGATGGCGCTGTATGTGCTTGTGCGCTCGGCATGGGCCACCGCGCTGATCGGCACTTGGCGGATCTGTCCGTTCAGCATGTCGCGGAAGGTCACCTTCATGTCCATCAGCTGCTGCGGATCGTAACGGTATTTGTCGTTCAGGCGGATGTTGATCTCGTGGTCATCATCGTCGCCTTCCACGCGGTAGTTGCTTACCTCCTTGCCGAAGAGCGCGGTGCGTATGGCATCAGCGATGGCGTAAGTGCTCAAGTTGAGCCGTCGCGCCTTTTCACGGTCGATGATGATAGGCATTTCCGGGGATTCCCGATCGATGTCCAGTCGTAAGGCCTCGATCCCGGGCACGTTGCGCGATTCGATATAATTCTTCACCCGTTCGGCCTGCGTGAGCAAACCCTCGATCTCCTTGCCCTTGATCTCGATGTTGATAGGCTTGCCTACAGGAGGACCTGCAGCATTCTTGGCCACAGTGACCACCACGCCGGGCGGCGCCTTGATATGCTCTTGCAGTTGCTTCAGCACGTCGCTTGTCATTTTCCCGTGACGGTCTGCGAACTTCACGAAGCTTACCGCGATGCGGCCCTTGTTGGGAGTGGAGCCCAGTTGCATGCCGCCCGCGCCGGGATCGCTGGTGCCCTCACCCACTTGCGAGATCACCGAGTTCACCAGGAAATTGGTGCTGTCCTTCGTTACCGTGCCGTCCGGCATTTTCGTGTCGGGTGGCACCTTGTACGTCGGCACATCGATCACCTCTTGGACCTGCTTCTCAATGATCCGTGTCAGAGAATCCGTCTTCAGGATATCCGTTCCGATCGGTGCCTCGATGAAGACGTTGATGAACTGCGGCTCATTCTCCGGGAAAAAGAGGGTCTTTGGCGGGAAGATAACCAGCAAGGCGATCACCAATACCAACATCCCGAAGGTGCCGAAGAGGAAACTACGCGGGTGATGCCGGTCCAGCGCATAGCGCAAGAAGCGCTCGTAGCGCGCCTCCAAGCGTGGCAGCCAAATGTTCTGGAACCAGTTGGTAGCGGGCACGAACCACCTAGCGTTCAACACGCCCATCACGGCAAAGAAGATAGCGAGCAATCCGAGGCCGAATAGCGTGTCGGACTTGAAGGAAAGGCCGAGGACAATGATCAACGTGCCCAAAGCAGCAAGGATGCTGGCGAGTTTCCACACGCGATTCATCGGTATCTTATCCTCCTCAACTTTCATGAATTTTGAGGCCAGCGCGGGGTTCACCACGAGTGCAACGAAGAGCGAGGAGCCGAGGGCGATCATGAAGGTGATCGGCAGGAATTTCATGAAAGAGCCAATGATCCCGGGCCAGAAGAGCAGCGGCACGAAGACCATAACGGTGGCGGTGGTGGCTGCGATGATGGGCATAGTCACTTCACCTACAGCGAGTTTTGTAGCGCGCATTGGCGGCTCACCATTTGTCATGTGCCGGTAGATGTTCTCCACGATCACGATACCGTCATCCACCAAGCGGCCCAGCGCGAGGATCAACGCAAAGAGCACCATGATGTTGAGCGTGACGCCGAACGCGTTGAGCAGCGTGAAGGAGATGAACATGCTCATGGGGATCGCAAGACCCACGAACATAGCGTTGCGCAATCCCAGGAAAAGCATGAGGGTGCCGATCACCAACAGCACACCGAGGATGATGTGGTTCATCAGCTCGTCAACGCTGGTGCGTGTGTTATCACTCTGGTCACCGGTAACGGAGATCTTGAGGTCGGCGGGCAAAACGGTGCCGCGGTCTTCCTTGAGGATCTGCTGGATACCGTCGCTGGCGGAAAGGAGGTTCTCACCGGCGCGCTTGATCACGTCGAGCATTACCACAGGCTTGCCGTATTCACGGGCGAAGCTGGTGGGTTCCTTGTAGGCATATTCCACAGTTGCGATGTCGCCGAGGCGCACCTCCTTCTGGTCGATGTTCTTCACCACGATGTCGCGTATCTGCGCCATGTCGGTGAACTCGCCTATCACGCGCACCGCACGTCGCTGCCCATCGGTGAGGATCTCACCTCCACTCATGGTGAGGTTCTCACTCTTGATCGCGTTGGCGATGTCCGTGAAATTGAGCTGCAGTGCTTCCAATTTGTAGAGGTCCAAGCTGATGCGCACCTCCCGATCGGGAACGCCACGGATATTCACCTTGTTGATCTCCGGCAGGGATTCGATGCGGTCCTTCAGGTGCTGCGCGTAGGAATGGAGCTGCTCCATCGGATAGTCGCCGCTGAGGTTGATGTTCATCACCGGCATGAGCTCGCTGAAGTTGAGCTCGATCACATTCGGTTCCGAAGGCAGGTCGGTAGGGAAGTTCTTGTCGCCGCGCGCTTTGTCAACCGCATCCTTCACCTTGCGCAGTGCTTGGTCCGGCGCGATGTTGTAGTTGAATTTCACATCGATCGCACTGAAGTTGGGCACGGTGGTGCTCGTGATCTGATCCACCCCGCTGATGGTGTTGATCTCCTTCTCGATCGGCTTGGTAATGAGCTTCTCAATGTCCACAACGGAGCTGCTGTTGTAGGGCGTGGAGACGAAGATCTCCGGTGTCACCACCTCCGGAAAGCTCTCCTTTGGCATGACATGATAGGAGTAGATCCCCAAGATGAAGATCAGGATGGTGAGCACGATCACCGTGGTGCGGTTCTGCACCGCCCAGGTAGTGATGGCGAACTCCCGCTCCGGGCCGTGGAGGTCTTTTTCGACGTCTTCGTTCTGGTTCATTGATATGATAGCTTTTTAACCACAGAGGCACAGAGGCACGGAGAATCCGTGAGTCCTTGTGTTGTGGGTCATGAGTCTTTTAGTCGCGGGTCTTGAGTCCTGAGTCGGCAGTGGTCTGATCACCAATTCGCATTCCTCCGTGTCTCTGTGCCTCCGTGGTGAACCTGATGAGCCTCACTTGTCATCCACGCGAACGGTCTGCCCATCACTCACGTTCTTGGCACCATCGATCACCACCATTTGGCCGTCCTGCAACTGGCCCGGGGTCTTGGCGACAACGTTCATGCGACCTTGGTATTCCGACACGCGATGCACGAAGATCTTGTGGGCCACGCGTTCGTTGGCCTTCACATTGGCCCCCTGCGGCGCGGGACCGAGCACGAAGAGGTAGCTGTTGCCGTCCACGTCATCAAGTACTGCGGGGCCGGGCACCACCATGGCACTATCGGTGTGTGAATCCTGGATGCTCAGATCTCCCAGTAGGTTGGGGCGCATATAGGCCTCGCTCTTGGGTGCACGCAGCGTGACCAGAAAAGTGCGGTTGCTCGGGTCGATGTAGTCGCTCACATGTGTCAGGGGCGCAGTGAAGCTCTCCTTGATGTCGGGGAAGACCACCATTGTCGGTGCGCCTGCTTTCACTTGTTTCAGGTAGGCTTCACTCACATCGGCCTGCAGCTGGATACCGGAGAGGTTCACCACCCGAGCAACGGGAGATTGCGGCGCCGCCATGTCACCCACGCGGGCCATCACCTCGTCCACAACGCCATCGAATGGTGCAGAGACGTTGGATAGACGCTGCTGTTCTTTCAACGTGGCCAAACCAGCTTCGGCCTGTTCCTTCTGGGTCTTGGCTTGCAAGTATTGGATCTGGCTTCCGATGTGTTGGTCCCAGAGGTTCTTCTGCTTCTCGTAGGTGGTACGTGCGAGATCGGCACCGGCCTGCGCCTGGGCGATCTGCTTGCCCACCACATCGTTGTCCATGGTGGCGATCACATCCCCCTTGCTCACTTTGTCACCGGCCTTTACACGGATGGTCGCCACGCGGCCGCCTGTCATGGAATAGAGCGTCGCGCTCTCGTCGGCTTTCACCACACCATGCACGTCGATGTAATGCGTGAAGGCACCCTCCTCCAAAGCCTTCGCAGAAACCAAAGGCAGGCTGCGGTTAGCGGTGCTGTCGTTCAGCGCAAGCCAATCCTCCACCTTCTTCAATTCCTTGCCTGTATTATCATACACGGTCTTCAGCGAGTCGCGTTCGTCGCGCTTCTTCTCCAATTCGCCAGTGGCTTTCCCCCCGCAGGAGGCGAGAAGGGCCACTAGGGTCGTCAACAGGATCGTCTGCTTCATGTTCATTCGGTATCGGATCAATAGAGGTCGAGTGCTTTGTGCATGTCCACGCGTGCCCTCAATAGGTCCACGACGCGCTGGATGTAGGTCTGTTGGGAGGCTAGGTAATCGTTGTTCTGCTGGGTCAACTCGAAGCTGCTTGCCATACCCTCACTGAACTTTATGGAGGTCTGATCGAAGATGCGCTTGTTCAGTGCGAGGCTGGACTTGCCGGTCTCATAGCTTTCCTGCGCAGCGATCAAAGCGGCCTGCTGACTGAGGTAGTTTGTAAGAAGTCGCTGCTCGGTGGCCTTGAGGTTCACCTGAGCCTGCTGCATGCTGAGGTCGGCCTGCTGCACCTGCCTCGCGCGCATTCCGCTGCTGAAGATGGGCACATTCAGCGAGAGCCCCCACAGACTGGAGGGGAACCAGTACGAACCGTTGCCGGGCTCGAATTTCGTATAGCTGAACTGCTGCTGGTAGTTGATGAAGCCATTGAGCTTGGGCAGGTATGCGGCCTTCTTGTTCCGCACATCCAGTTCGCTCAAGCGCAGGTTGGAGTTGGCGATCTCCTCATCCACATGCTGCGTGGGGTCGAAGGCTAGTTGGGCCAGATCGGCCTCGGCCGGCGCATCCAACAAGGGTTGTAGCGAATCGGTAAGCTGTATCGGGGTGCCGGAGGGGAGGCCCAGCACCAAAGAGAGATAGGCACGGGCAACTATCGCCTGCTTTTGCAAGGTGCGCTGCTGGTTCTGCGTTTCATTCACCTGCACGGTGAGGCGGTCCGCATCGGTGCTTTCCATCAGGCCCTGCTCGCTCATCGCATTGGCTTCCTTCTCGGCTTTCTGTACCACGGGAAGACCCTCTCCGACCAAGCGCGCACCCTCCTCCGCGGCGAGTACACCGAGATAGGCCTTTGCAGCCTGCACCCGTGCGTCCTTCTCGCTCTGTTCCAGTTCCTTCTCGCTATGGGTCCGTAGTTCACGTGCGGCCTTCAGACCGATAAGGTAACTGCCGTCGAAGAGCAACTGGTTCAATTGCACGGCTCCCGTCATGCTCCATGGAATACCGAACTGGATCTCGATCGTCTTCGGGTCATCGCCGAAGAAGTTCGGGATCACTTGCGTCGGGACCTGGATGTAGTTGTTCAGGCTACCGGTAGCGTTGACCTGCGGAAGCCCCAAGGCGGTGATCTCCTTGATCTTCGCCAAGGACTTTTCTGCTTCAAGTTGACTGCCCTGTACCATGTAGCTCTGTTTGGCTGCCATGTCCATGGCCTGCTGCAGGCTCAAGCTCACCGGCCCCTGCGCGAACAGCGCGACGGAGATCGTGAACAATGCTGATGTCAATGTCTTCCTCATGCGTGATACGATGCTGTGCCTACGCTCCGGTGCGGCCCGGACGCTGTCGGCCTCATTTCCTTCAAGACCTTCTTCTGCAAATACTTCAAGCCCTTGGCGCTGGCGATACCGCGGATGTGATAGCGGAAGATCTCCCAGTGCAGTTCATCCATGTTGAATTGCTCCGGAGGGAAAAGCTCCCCGTCGAACACCATGTCGAAGCGTGCGATGTAGATGGTGGCGATCATCGGGATGTTAAGGTCCTCCCGGTAGAATCCCTCGGTAATGCCGCGCTCCATGTTATCGGTCATCGAGGAGAAGATCTCCTTCCTCTTATTCTCGACCATATGGCGAAATGCCTCGGGATGGTACTTCTCCAGGTCGAAGTGGATGGAGGGATGGATACCCTCCAGTTGACCGGCCACGCGGGTGGTGATGGCGTAAAGCTCATCGATGGCGTTGAGACCTTTGCCCAGCTCCTCATCGATATCGCATTTGAACTCCTTCGCGATGTGCAGCAGGACCTTGTCAACCAGGTCATTCTTGTCCTTCACATGCTGATACAACGTCTTCTTACTGATACCGAGACGCGCGGACATGTCGTCCATCGTCATGCTCTTGATGCCGTAGGTCCAGAAGACCTTGGCCGCCTCCACCACGAGGCATTTGCCCCGTTCACCCTTGGGGTCCATGCTGTCCTTATCCGTTGTCGCCATCTCTTTCGGACGGCAAATGTAGGGTCTTTTTGATACAGTGGAAACGATACACGCATAAATCGTTTCCATTGTATTCACCCTGGATCAAGTTTATAACCCAAAGACCGCCGTTATCTTATAACCACGGACCTCGAGAGCGGGTCCGTGAACTCTCACGGATGAACGAGCTGATCAGGTCCTTAGACCGTTTTCTTGACCCGGCTGCTCAAGGTGATCTCCGCCATGATGATGGTGGCCATGCGCTTCAATTTTTGATATGCATCGAGCTGTTTGTTGTAGCGTTTGAGATCAGCCACGCTGAGTTCGCCAACATCACGCAGGTCCATCTTGTCCGCGAGGTCGTGCACCTTCACGCGGACCGCGAGGGGATCGCGCGCTACGCGTTCGATGTAGCCTTCGTAATCCTCGTTAGGCACCCGGCTGATATGAGTTAACGCGATCAGCACATTGTCTGGAAATCCCTTCTTGCGGAGGTCTTCCACGGTTAGGTCCGATCGCTCGAGCACATCGTGCAAAGCACCGAGTATCCGTTCATCAGCATCGCGGCCCCGGGTGATCACATGCAGCACATGCAGCAGGAAAGGATGTCCAAAACGATCCACTTGGCCTTTGTGGACCTTGGCAGCGATGCGTACCGCACTCTCCAATAGGTACTCCTCCTTGGGTTGCTTTGAAATGGCAGTGGGCATGGATGTCGGGTAGGCCACGAATGTACCGTTCACGCAAGTTCGTCCTTGCGGGTAGTCATCCTTTGGTCATCGTCCTTCCAAAGGAGCACGACCACTAATGCAATCCCCATGTTCCTAAGCCGGGGCTGCCATGCGGTCTTGACCAAAAATTTGGCCCATCATTCACATTGAAAACGCTTTCCTTTTGCCGAACGCCCTACGCGGCTTTTAAGGGACCATCGCTCCCGCGCGTCGGTTTGATGGCACGGTTCGCCCCACGTTCCCGCACAACGGCGCCAAAGGACCTGCCTTGGGATTTTGCCAGCGCCCACGAAAGAAGGTCGACCTGATCCAATGCAGCCACGCCCGAAGTCTGTTCGGACATCGCTTCCAGCTGATCCACCAACTCTTGGAATTGTGGCCGTGCCTGTTCGCTTTGCTGGACCCGTTCTCGACAGAATTTCAACATGATCGTCAATAGACCATGTGGGCTGTCTTGAGTACGCAGCGAGCGTTGAATGTTGCGTAGGGTGTAGGGGAGCAGATCGGTCTTCCCCAGTTCCATCAAGGTCATCAGGTCCAATATGCGGGCAAGTGCGTGTATCTCCGTGTGCTCCTCGATGCCTTTTTCGTTGAGCACCCGATTGCACCAACGCAAGGACAGATCGTATCGCTCAGCGCCGAAACAGGCGTAAGCGATCTGAGTGAATAGATTAGAGCGGCGAATGAGGCTGGTCGGCTCTCCAAAGTGCTCAAACCCCTTCTCCACCTCCCCGACCACCTCCATGGCCTTATCAAATTCACCGCTGGCCGTATGCAGTGACAACTTCAGGCTGGAGCCTAAGATGAACAGCTTCATCTCCAGATCTGCGGATGGTGCCGTGGCCATCAAGAGGGGTATTCGGCGGAACGCTTGAAAGCCCTCCACCGCCTCACGGTGTTTGCCGAGCCGCATGCGCACATGTGCCAAGTTGCCCATAACACCAAGCAACAGGTCGGGGTCATCCTTGAACCGGTCCTGCTCATCGCGCAGCAGTTCCATGTTCAAAGCAAGCTCCCTTTCGCATCCCGACAGATCATTGGAGGCATATGCAAGTACCGAGCGAACGTGATGATGCAGGAACCTGGCGCGTGCTGTGAGCAGCAGAACATCGTCTGCCAGCAAAGCATGAGAGCGAAGTTCTGCCAAGACCGCTTTTTCGGGTCCGGTGATGGCTTGGCCATTTCGGAAGAGCATCCGGAAGGACTGACTCTTAACATGCCACAGATGATCCACTTCCTCCCATTCCCGGATCACTTCCGCGACCTGCGCTTCGCGATCCAGCAGATCGCTGTGTGATACCTGAGCATAATTCGACCTTTCCATCAAGCGACGCTCCCATTCAGCGACCTGGAGCAGCACCAATTGTCGGTCATGGTGGCGTGCAATGGTGCGGACGCTGCGCAACACCTTGGCCGCGTCCGCATGTAGCGCCCTCTGGTCCAAGATCTCCACGTGATGAAGGGATCGCTGAAGCTTGGCATCCACGGAACTTTCTGCATGGAAAGCATCCAAGCTGTTCAGCAAGGCCTCATAGAGTCTTCGCTTGGTGATAGAGAACCGCCGCATGAAGCCCTTCCCTGCATATTGCTCGCGCAAAGCGGCCTCGTCGTAGCTCTCCATCCTGGCGATGGCGTCGAACAAGATGCCGTGGTTCCCCTGCCCTGAGGACGCATGACGCGAGATGTACAACTTGAAATAGCGCTTCTCAGCGCGCGTCATCGAGTGGATCAATCGGTGCACATGATCGTGCGGGAGATTGGACATGGGTCATAGTATTGGTTCATGTCCTGAAAAGATAAGGTCCGAAAAAGACGCCGACATGCACCGGACGGGGAACGGTGATGTGACGATCAGGAACGGTCGTACACGAAAAGAAAAGACCCGGGGGATCCCCGGGTCTTTTGAATTTCAATGGAGAATGTGCGCTAAGGCTTGGAGTTCGAGTGCTCCTTGTCCCCTTGGTCATCTCCATCATCGGTGATGCTAGAACCGGTGGAATGCACATCACCCGGTGTAACGGTTCCGTTACCTGCACCCTTAAGCACGTGTACAGGGGCGTTAGGAGCGGTCAATTCCTCTTTTGCACATCCGGTGGAGAGCATGAGGCACAGCGCTACCATCAGGGCGCCAACAGTGCTTGATATTTTACCAAACGGGGTCATTGACCCCAAATGTAGGACGTCACGGAGTCTTTCGCAAGTCAGGCGGGAATAATTTTCCTGCGGGCTGCGATGGAAGGTCGATAGTGACGCGCGTTCCTGTCCGACCCTCATCATCCGTTGTCTGCTCCGGACCTACGATGCGGATGTCGGATAGTCCCAACTTCCGAAGGATCTCGGCCCGTCCCTTCGTGATCTCGATCCCACGTGAGATATGGTCGCTTTCAACCCCTTCTTTGTCATTCAAACTTCGGTCGATGCCGACCCCATTGTCCTTGATGCTGATGCGTGTTCTGCCGAGACCGCTCTCCTCCACGATGATATCCACCCGGCCGGGTCTGGTCATAGGCAGAATGCCATGCCAAATGCTATTCTCCACGTACGGCTGCAGCATCATCGCCGGTATGGCGATCGAGGAGGCGTCCACGTCCGGGGCGATCGAAACGGCATATTCAAACTTGTCCTTGAATCGCATGCGTTCCAGCAATAGGTAGAGTTCCAATCTGGATAGCTCATCGGCAAGGCTCGTGGTATCATTCTGGCTTGCGTCCAAATTCTTCCGGATCAGCTTGGCGAAGCTGGTGAGGTACTTGTTCGCCATCGCCCGGTCCTGCCGGTTGATGCAATACTGGATGCTGTTCAAAGCATTGAAGATGAAGTGGCGGTTCATGTTGGCATTCAACGCCTGTTGCTCCAACTGCAGCATGCGCGAGCGCAAGACCAATTGGTGCGTCCGTTCCACCCGCTTCCTTCGCAATTTCCGATAGTAGGCTACAGCATATAGGATACCCGCCATGGCGGCAGCGCATAAGGCGAAGAACCACCAAGTGAGCCAGAAGGGTGGAGTGATGGTGAACTCCACCTTAGCCGGAAGGCCCCAGCGCCCTGCCTTATCGGATGCCCGCACCTCAAATGAATAATCGCCTTGGGGAAGATTGGAATAACTGGCAAAGCGCGCCTCGGTTGGCGGAAGCCAGTTGGAGTCGAAACCATTCAATCGATATTCAAACTGCACATGCCGACCGCTGGCCAACGCGATGGCCGTGTAGAAGAAGGTCAAGTGGTTCCGCCGATAGGCCACGGTCAGGGATGTTGGGCGATCGCTGAAGGTCTCCAAGCTGTCCGTGCCATCCAAGGGCTGCATGAAACTGCGTATCGCTGTGATGTATGAGACGGGCGCCTCTCGGTTCGAACGAAGTGCCGGCAGGCGTGGATCATGCATCACCAAGCCTGCGCTGGTACCAAAGAACAAGCGGCCCGAGCGATCCTTGAACGCACTGTTCAAATTGCACTCCAGTCCTCGCAATCCGTCCTCTTCGGTAATGTGGTCCACCGCTAAGGGATCCACCAATAGGCTGTCCGGGTCGAAGTGGAAGAGGCCATTGTTGGTGCCGGCCCAAAGTGTATGCGCATTGTCCTTGAGCAACAGGTCCACGTAGTTGGATCCGAAATCATGGCCCAGTTCGATGCTGGTGAAATGATCCTTGTAGAAGCAGGCCAAGCCGTTGGACGTGCCCATCCAAATGCGGTCCTTTTCGTCTTCTGCCAGGCAGAACACGGTATTGTTCGGTAGACCGTTCTTCTTGGAATAAAGCCGCGTCCGGCCATCGTGGACCTCGACGGCCCCAAGGTCGGTGGCTAACCAGACCGCACCGTCACGGGCTTCCAAGATCTGGCGCACACCGTGCAGATCCTTGCCATCCACCTTGCGCAATACGTCGACCGTTCCATCGGGATGAAGGATCGACACGCCATCCCGTGTACCGCACCACAGGTCGCCGGTCTTTACCCGCCGCAGTGCCAGAACGCGCTGCCCGATCAAGGACTGCGAACTATCGAGGACCACTACTTTACCGTTCACCAACTTGGCCAACCCTTCACTGGTACCGAACCAGAGCGAGCCATCAGGATCCGACCAACTGCTCCACACGGTATTGTTGGGCAATCCATTCAATGTGGAGATCACCGCCATGCCGTCCATGCGGCAGACACCGTTGCCATAGGTGCCCAACCACAGATCGCCTGACGTATCCATTGTCGCCGTCATGATCAGGTCGCTGCACAGACCTTCGGTCACGGTATAGGTTACAAAGCGCTCCCCCGCATATCGCAATACACCTGCGCCGTCCGTTCCGAACCAAAGACCTCCCTTGTCGTCCTCCAAGGAGCACCAGATATTGTCATTGGGCATGCCCTGATGCACCGTGTAGGTCCGCATGCGACCTTGGTCGAGCAGGTCAAGCCCGAACTTGGTGCCTATCCAAAGACGCCCGCGTCGGTCCACCAAAAGGGAACGTACATTATCCTGGAGCAACCCGTTGCGCTCATTATGCCATTCCACTGCGCCATCGGGATTCAGGCCATAAACGCCATCGCCGAATGTGCCCGCCCAAATGGTGCCGTCATTCCCCCGCGCCAAGGCGCTGATGGATGCAGCTGTGGGAAGTGGGACCCGTCGATAGCCCTGATCCCCCGAACGGAGCAGTCCATTCCGCGTTCCGATCAACAGGCTGCCATCCGGCATGGACAACAACGCCCGAACACTTGATGCGGTATCCGTGGGATAACCCTCCGGAACGGCGACTGATCCGTCGCGGACCGTAAGGAGACCGGCGCCATCTGTGCCCACGTAAAGAGTACCGTCCTTCCCGCTGGCCAACGCCAAGATCCGCGCATCCTTGGTCCAGGAAGGCAGGTTCAACACATGCATCGTTGCCCCAGTGAAGTTCACCAAGTAAGGGCCGCAAGCCAGCCAGACCGAACCATTGTCCATCGCCAACATCGCGTTCACCTGTGGATCCGGCAGCCCATCCCGCAATCCATAGTTCACGAATTCAAGTCCATCGAACCGGCTTGCACCGCCCAAGGTGCCGAACCACAGATAGCCGGCCTTGTCCTGAACCATGCAACGCACTTGGCTTTGGGCCAAACCATCCCGCGGGGAGAATTGCGTGAAGCCGAACTGCTGGGCCATAGCGCAGTTGAGGGCCAACACGCACACCACCAATGTCAGTGCGGGTCTGGCAAGCATACGGTGAATGGATGGGCGCACTCTCAGAAGGTATTGATCATCGCCAGCAATTCCGGGAGCCGTCTGCGGCTCACCGGCACTAGAGCACCATTATCCAACACGGCCATGTTCCCCTCGCTGCGGCTGAAACCCTTTAAATGCTCCAAATTGATGATGTAGGACTTATGTACCCTGAAGAATTTCTTGGGGTCGAGGTTCGTTTCGAATACACGGATGTGTTTGCTGCTGATCGTCCGCTTGCCGTCCCGTGAATGCACGACGGTATAGCTATCGCTGGCCTCCAAGTAAAGTATGTCCTCATGGCGGAGAAGCACCAGACCATCACGGCTGGGGACCGCCACGCGGCTGCTCAAGGGCGAACCGGGGTCCGTCATCAAGGCCTGTAGCCCATCCGCATGTCGGTGCATTTCCTCGGGATCACCGAGTGTGCGCACCAGTTTGCGAACTGCCCGTTGCAATTCATCGGTATCGATGGGCTTCTCCAGATAGTCCAGGGCATTCTCCTTGAAGGCCTTCAATGCATACTCATCATACGCCGTGGTGAAGATCACCGGAAGGTCCAGATGTGCGATGGACCGGAGAAGCGAGAAGCCGTCCTCGCCAGGCATCTTTATGTCCAGGAAAAGAGCCTGTGCGTCTCCGGAAGCGATCAAGGCCCGGGCCTCTTCGGCACTGCCAGCCAGCCCCATCACGGACACTTCAGGGCAATGCTCCTGCAGCCTC